>CAIWSB010000022.1 GCA_903915225.1 uncultured Candidatus Woesearchaeota archaeon | reverse complement strand
TGCATGGTTAAGAATGGATTTCTCCTTGGACTCTTTATTGCGCTCCAAATCCTTTCTGCAGAGCAATATGCCATCTACATATCCTTTTTTTTGGTTTGTTATCTGTTGGGCATTGCATTATTTGATAAAATCAAAATCGATTTGAAAATGCTAAAAATATTATCTCTGGTTGTAATAACAGTTTTGCTATTCTCAGGTATATTTATTGTAGCTCGTTTTCGAACCTCAACAGTAACAAGGACAATTGATGAAAATAATGTCTCTTCTTGGCACATATCACGCTTAAGTTCTTTAGTTAAAGCTACTCAAGTTTCCATAGGATGGATTCCAGCTTTATTTTCAATATTAAGCATTGTTCTTACTGTGAGATATCTAAAATTCAGAAAATTTCTTCCCTTTGCTCTTATTTTTATTATTTCAATCCTATTATTGTTTGGGCCTACATCTAAAATATATCCTTATTACTGGTTGTACAAACTCTGGCCATTCGTCAGCAAGTTTAGAACACCGTATAGGCTATTTCCTTTTCTTCTCTTAAGTTCTAGCATATTATCTCCCCTCTTAATTACACTTCTTAAAAAAAGATGGAGAACCATATTCTTTATTGTATTTTTAGGTGGGGTAATTGCTTTTCAAATAATGTTTTTCCCATGGATTCTAAATAGAATTATGGGTTAGGGCCTCAACCACTTGCACTCGTAATAGGTCACGTCGCCCTCGTCATCAACAATGCCAATTACTAGCTTCTTCTTAGTGGAGTGGGCAACACGATTCTTTGCTGCAAACTCATACCAAGTGAGGTGCTCAGACTCATGGACTGGGTAAAGCACCCATTTGGCATGGTCCTCGCCTGGCTTGACGCCCCTCTCATATACCCTAAAGTCAGCACCAAACTTGAGGGCAGTCTTGCAGATGTAACCACGCTCGCGGATATCACGAAAAACTGCAAATCTCACCCAGAATTTGGGTTCAATGTCAGAAGCAGCCTTAAGGAACTTATCATAAGTTAAAGTTTTCCTGCCATCCTTGACAACTACCCTTTCTTTCTCAATAAGGTAAAGGGCCTCCAACAATGAGAGTTGAATTTGCCCGGTTTCAAGCTTCTTGCCAAATCCAGATTTATCTAGGAGTTCCCTTGATTCATCAGAATCCTGTAATAGAACTCTTTCCCTGGCAAATAATCCCCTGGCAGCGGTTTTCTTCATGGAAAGAAATCAAAAGGAGTTGTTTTAAATAGTTTGCGTTAGTTTAGGGTAGATGCCTTAACTAAGGTTAAGTCACCAAAAGTTTTTTTAAGGAGATGCCTATTTGGGGGTTAAAAATGAGGAATCCTGTTGTTGCTGGCCAATTTTATCCTGCAAACGCTCAGGCGCTTGAAGAGGAGATTAAAAGGTGCTTTGAGCATCCCAAGGGGCCAGGCGACCTGCCTGTTAAGAAGAGGTCAGGCAAGGTTCTGGGGGCTATTGTCCCACATGCGGGCTATATGTATTCCGGGCCGGCTGCTGCCTGGGTTTACAAGGAGATTGCTGAGGCTGAAATGCCAGATGTTTTCATTATTCTTGGTGTCAATCACACAGGGAGGGGCAAGAGCAGCACAATGATTGAGCACTGGAGCACCCCACTTGGGTTGGCCAGGGTGGATGTGGATTTTGCACGGTTCCTTTCTGAAAAGACAGGGATTCCAATTGACAATGCCTCGCACATGCTGGAACACTCAATTGAGGTTCAGCTGCCTTTCCTCCAGTTCATTTACAGCTCTGATTCCGAGGCGTTGAGGTTTGTTCCGATTACAATTTCCAAAGAGCTCAATATTCGCAAATTCTCTTTGGACTTAAAAGAGGCGATAATGGATTCTGGCAAGAGTGTTTGCATAATTGCCAGCTCTGATTTCACCCATTATGGGCCTGCATATGGTTTCTTGCCTTTTACCCTTGAAAAGGAGAAGAAGCTTTACGAGATGGATGCAGAGGCAATTAAGTTCATCAAAGACCAGAACATGAAGGGGCTTTTGGATTATATTGCCACCACAGGGGCAACCATTTGTGGATACTTGGGTATTTCCGTGCTCATTTCCACCCTGCCAAAATCAAAGGTGCAATGCCTCCAATACTACACTTCTGGGGATATTGAGAAGAACTACAAGAATGCTGTTGGTTATGCAGCGATAACCTTCAAATGAAGGAAAACCGCATTGTTGCGGGCATAATCAATATTTCTGATAAAATCTTATTCATTGAACGTGTTAAGGAGCCTTTCAAGGGGACTCTCATAATGCCTGGAGGCAAGGTTGAACCAGGTGAAACCCTTGATGCTGCACTGGATAGAGAGATTCTGGAAGAGACGGGCCTATCTGTAAAAGAAAAACGGCAAGTGGGCTTTTATGATGAAATTGTACTTCACAATAGAATAGCTACTCACAGGCATCTCATTACCCTCTATTTGGTTTCGTCTTATTCCGGAAGCCCAAGGGAATCTGATGAAGGTAAAATCGTTCTGGTTGGTGTTAATGAGCTTCCTCTAGTTCGTGATTCTATTAACCCAAGCGACTATAGGATGATTGAGAGGGTTGTATTCAACAAAGCTGAAGGTTACAATGCAAAGGTTACTGTTGAAGAGGTTGACAAGCGATATAGAATTCTGGAAGAGATTGATTTGAGTTAATTACCTTGTTCACTCTTCCTTTTAAGGCCTGAAGCATAGCCCATTAGCGTATACCCATTATTGCAATGACCTGGAATTACGGTAAAGTCAATTGCATCTTCTATGCCTATAGCTTTCATTTTCCTATATATTTTTAAGAGGAGTTCATCCCGCTCTTTTTCATAAGTCTCAAAATTACTAAATTCGATAATAAGGATTGGAGCGAAATTACTGGCACTCCTGCCTGTCAATTTGCAGTAATCTGACAAGTTTTGGGTGTAGATATGCTGAACAGCCATCTCCAATTCCGATTGTTCTTGTGTTGCCATAAAATCACTTTTCTCCTTTATATTTTAGCCCAATTGCAATGCCAATCACATTTTTATCTTGCCCATATTGATAACTATGCGGACTTTCATGAATCTCTAGCCTTATGGCGTCATATATTCCTAATTGCAGCATCTTTTCATACATTCTCACCAACAGGGTATCCAAGCTTGACTCAGCCATTACTCCGCTATAATCGGCTGTGGCGTGGATAAGCACAGGCTCCCACTGTGAGGAAGTCCTTCCGGTTAATTGGCAGTATTCATCTAATGTTAATGTCGATATGTGCTGTATTGCTAATTCCAATTTACTAGGTATTTCTCCCATTTGAATCACTCCTGTTCGACTCGCTTCAAACCAATTGCGGTTCCAACCAGTGTTTTATTACGGCTGTCTTCCGTTGATCCGTCATCATACGTGGTTTCCCTCCAGGTAAACCCAATTGTATCATCTAGTCCCATGGTTTTAACCTTTGAGTATAGACTTAAAACTAGGTTATTGAGATTTTTCTCTTGAATGGTGCTATATGCATCTACCACTGCATGAATAAGCACAGGTTTCCAGTTTGTTGCACTCTTACCTGTGTAGCTGCAGTGTTCTGCCAAACTGATTGGTAAAACGTGTTGGTATGCTAATTCCAATTCCGTAGGTTTTTCATCATTCATTTTGACTCCCTCCAACTGAGTGCTTGAGGCCTAAGGCAAAGGCTGCCATGTAATAATAATTATCTTTATGAAGAGAAATTTTGACATCAAGGCAGATAGCCATTTCAATACCCTTATTATTCATGGTTCTGTACATGTTTTCTAAAGCATTCTTAATAGCAACCTCCTGAACGCCATATCCACTTTCAGATGACGCGGAGACAAGCAATTCCAGGTCACAATCCTGCACTGAACGCCCGGTAAGGGCTTTGTAATCGGTAAGGCTGATTGGCAGGGTGCATTTCTCATAAGGCTTTTCAGATTCCGCCATTTGATTCACCCATTGTTTTTTGTTTTAGGCCCACTGCAGTTACTTGAGCAGCCCAGGGAGAATAATCCGCTGAGTCATTTTGTGGTATTGGTTTGCAAACAAGCTGGATTTGGAGACACACTGCGTATTCAATCCCATTTTTTTGCATTTTTGAATACAAATCCAGAAGTGCCGAATTGACTGGTGAATTGAGATATTGGCTCCATTTATCACTAAAACCATTGATTGTTTCCAAAGTGACATCTTCTATTGAGCGTCCAGTTTTGACTTTATAGTCAGCAAGGCTTATCGGGAGGATGTGTAGTCTTGCCTGGGTAAGCCTTTCACTATATTCTTTATTCGCCTTCTCTTGGTCATCCATTTAGACCACCTGAATAATCAATCCTTTTGAGTCCAAGTGCGTACGCGACGCACCCCTTAATTTCGCTAGAATCATGTGCCCCCCACTCAATCCATTGAATATTAAGGCATATGGCATCATCAATCTCCTTGGATTTCATTAAACTATACATAGTCTCAATGGCTAAGTCAAATACCGTTGCAGCATTACGTTTCCTCATATAATCTGGATCTCCCCTTGGATCCACATTCACATGAACTAGTAAATGTTCTAAATCAACATCCTCCAGGGAGCGCCCTGTCCTTGCCTTGTAATCTGCAAATCCGATGGGGAATATGTGCCTCTTTGCCTCTTCCAAATAGCTGTTCTCACTCATTTTTTGTCCGTCTCTTTTGGTCGCAGGCCAACTGCGTAGGCTGTTGTAAAATAATATGGGTTAAAGATTTTGTCAGTTTTGACATCAAGTTGAAGGCAAACTGCATCCTGGATGCCCCTCCTCTCCATCTCTTCATACATATTTCTTAAGGCGCTGTTCACTGATTCTGAATGGGCCACCTCATATTTTGTAGACCTTGAAATTAGCAGTTCCAAAGTAACATCCTGCAGTGAGCGTCCGGTTATGGCCTTGAAATCTGCCACACTAATTGGCAAAATGTGCTCCCTATATTGCTGTTCTAGGCCATCCATTTCAATCAGTCCCCTTCTTCCTAATCCCAAGGGCATATGCTGTTGCGCGCCAATGGTTTGTATCTTTTGAGCCACATCTTGTATAGCTCATATTTACCTGTAGGCATATTGCATCATCGACTCCTCTTAGCTGCATATCTCGATATAAGTTGCTTAAAGTAACATCAAGGGCTTCAGTTTCAGTCTCTTCCCATTGATTTGTGCCCTCCTTTATACCCCCATGGGCATATAAGAGTTCAAAAGTCACATCGTCCAAAGAGCGGCCAGAAATAGCCTTATAATCAACAACACTCATTGGTAGAATATGCTGCTTTGCTAGCCTCAGAGTTTCCATTTCCTTTTCAGAATCTTTTACTTCAACGGTTGGAGTCATCTTGATTCCTCCTCTAAATACTTCCTTTTGATGCCAGTTGCATGGGCAACAACGCAGGGATAATAATTATTATAATATTCAAATATTTCAAACTTCAAATTGATTGCAAACTCAACCCCTTGGGCTTTCATGTTTCCATACATTTGCAAAATTGCATCATCTATTGCCAATTCCAAAGGGTTCTGTCCCTGTTTGAAATTTGACGTCATCCCAGCACCTTTGACCAACACAAAATCAAACTCCTCCAATGAACGGCCGGTAAGCCTCTTATAAGCACCCTCGTCTATTGAGTAGATGTGCTGCATTGCCTCCTCAAGTGTATAGGCCGGTTTACTCTCTCCTTCGGATGTCATTACAAATCACCCTCCTTGGGTTTTCTCTTGACACCATTGGCATATGCAAAGATTGTCCATCTGTTGTAACGATTTTCTTTTTTTATCCATTGCTCAATCTGAGTATAACTAAATCCAAGAGCAAACTCAATCCCTTGGGCCTTCATTTGCCTGTACATATCTAGAAGCGCTAAATGAATCCCTTCCTGTAGATAATTATCAGTTACACATGGGGGGAGACCAGTGCTGGTCAGTGTTACAAACTCCACGTCATCCAATGAACGCCCGGTTAGGCCTCGGTATTCATTAGGTGTCAAAAAATAGATGTGCCTCTTGGCCTCCAATAGCTCATCCACTTCTACCTTTTCATCAATTGATCCTTTTCCGCTTCCAGCATTTTCAGTTACCATATTTTTCACCTACTCCTGCTTCCTTTTAATGCCAAGCGCATAGGCATAGGTAGTTTTACAATCTGTCTGTTCATCCCTCATAAACCTTAAACCCAATGCAAACTCAGCGCCCATCTCTCTCATATTCCTATACAAATTTGTAATTGCCATATTCACTGCTATTTCCAGCCTTAAACTGCCAAAGGAATCGTTAAATTTTGAAGAGAAGTCATAAGATCCGGTTCCAGTCACAAGCATAAACTCAACATCTCCAAGGGTTCTGCCGGATTGGTCTTTGTAATCCCTCACTTCTATAGGATAGATGCATTTCTTGGCCTCAGCAAGGTCACGTGCATCCTTCTGAGCTTCTGTTAGTTCGGTCAACGGGCCTTTACTTTCGTCTGCTACCATGTTTTCCACCTATTCCTGTTTCTTTTTGACGCCTATAGCATAGGCCATCATACCTTTATCAATATCCCTCTGGAATTTTAAATCCAGGGCAAAATCAACCCCAATTCGCTTCATTTTGCGGTACATATCAAGTATTGCAGAATGGGTTATCCTTTCAAGTGAAAAATACCCAGGAACATAGCTAATCCCATCGTATCCAGCACCAGTTAGAAACACAAAATCAACATCCCCTAGCGTTCTGCCTGTCTGTTCCCTATATTCGCTCAGTGAGATTGGGTAAATGTGCTGCCTGGCCTCATCTAGCTCTTCCTCAATCGTTTGTCTCAGTTCAATGTTGACCATTTTAATCAATCCTCTTTAAGCCTGTAGCAACTGCAGAGGCTGAATAAATTTCCTCTCCAGAATTGTATGAGGCATCGATCTTCAATGCAACTGCATCACTGATTCCCTGCTTTTGCATATTGGAATATAAGTCTAGTAAGGCTCCGTCTATTGCATCCGCTTGGTAGTCGCATTCATCAGAATGCCCGACAACCAGTTCAAGCTGGGTGTCCGCCAGTGATCTCCCGGTAAAAGCCTTAAAATCAACTAGTGAAATATTTAGTACATGCTTCTTTGCCTCTGCCAATTGCTCAAGGTTTGCCATTTTTCCCTCCTAATCCTCTGATTTCTTCTTTAAGCCGGTTGCAAATGCAACAGCTTCATAGGTTTGGACTTCTGAACTCGGATAATATCTATTTTCACCTGAACCATATGACTCAAACCTCATTTTTCTGGGAACTACCTCAATCTTAAGCCCGATTGCATAATCAATGCCTTCTCTTTGCATTACCTTGTAAAGGTTTAACAAAGCCTCAGTTGATGCGGATAAAGTAGTTGTGGAGCCATTATTAGATGGATGTGAATTTGCCATCAGCAGCACAGTCTCGACATCAGTTAATGAACGTCCTGTAATTTTGCTATAACTATCAGCATCCATGGTGAAAATGTGCTTCCTGGCCTCAATCAGGGTTTGCTGCTCCAATTCAGATGGTCGTTCAGATGGTTGGATTGTCATTTCAATCACTTGTCCCCCTTTGCTTTAAGCCAGTGGCATAGGCAATGCATCTAAAATTATCTGACGATTGACCTGTTCCAACCAATTCTAGCTTTAACCCTAAGGAATTCTCAATGCCCTTTTGCTTCATGCGTGAGTAAAGTTGAGTTATTGCTTTCTCAACGGCATATTCAGGGTCCCATGTGACAGAGCCTGAATTTTCTATCAGCAATTCCATATCCACATCAGTCAAAGAACGCCCAGTTATCTGGCGGTAAGTGTCAGCATCTACTGTGAATATGTGCTTTTTTGCTTGCTCAATTGAAATTGTTTCCAAGTCTGCCATTTTAACCACTCTTTTGCCTTAGACCAGTGGCATAGGCAATTGCCACATGGTTATCTCCCGAACCCCCATAGGGGAATATTTCCATCTTCAAACCCAAAGCGTACTCAATTCCCTCTCTTTTCATACTTTCATATAATTTTATTATAGCAAACTTAGATGCAATTACAGGTGGAAATGTTCTATCGTCATCATCCTTTCTTATTGATGAACCTGCAACTAGTTGGATAAACTCCACATCAGTTAGTGAACGACCAGTTATTTGCCGATATACATCTGCATCAATGCTAAATATGTGTCTCTTGGCTTCGTCATAAACCTTCCATTCTAAATCCGTTAGATCTGCCATTTTTTTCCACCTTAAACTCTTTCAAAACTCTTCTGCTTCAGCCCTGTGGCATAGGCAACAGCACCATGGTGCTCAGCAATTGCCCCATAAGGGAATACATCTATTTTGAGCCCTAGCCCGTATTCTATTCCTTGTTGCTTCATACATTCATATAATCGGATAACAGCAAATCGTGTGGCGTCAACAGGGCCAAAAACCCTATTATCATCTTCTAATCTCCTTTGAGATGATCCCCCAACCAAATGTACAAACTGGACATCTGTAAGAGATCGGCCGGTTAACTGCCTATAGACATCAGCATCGATGCTAAAGATATGCTCTGTTGCTTCGTTGTAAACCTGGAGTTCTAATTTAGTCAGCTTTGTCATTTATTTCACCTTTCAAAACTTTTCTGCTTCAGCCCTGTGGCATAGGCATATGCTTCGAATTTTCCTGTTGATGCATCATTCTGGTTGAATTCAAACTTCAGCCCAATTGCATATTCAATGCCCTCTTCGCGCATAAGCTTGTAGAGCTGCGTTAGTGCTAGTGCTGATGTGTTCATCGGCCCAGAATTATGCCCATCATTAACTTGGTTTGAACAGCCAAAAATGAGAACCATCTCTATGTCGCTCAGTGAGCGGCCTGTCATCTGGCGGTAAGTGTCAGCATCCACTGTGAATATGTGTCTTCTGGCTTCGTCTAATAATTTTGAATCTACATCTATTCCTTTCATAATGAACCCCCCCTCTGGCATCGGAAGCCGGGCCTATTTAAAAAGATTTCCTTCTACTGAGTAGTTAAAATACCTATTTTCCGCCGCAAAAACCCAAGAAATCGCAAGCACCGGAGCCCCATTTACAGAGCGGCTGTGAACCCTTTGGATAGTCAGCAATCTTGCCAGAATGGGCACGCTCATGGACATAGCTGCAGGCGTTCTTTGCCTCCTCAACGAGCTCATCTGTCACGGGCAAGGTTTTCAGCCCGTAAAGCAGGAAATGCACGCCAACCTCATCTGGTAGCCTTCCAAAGTTATCAAGGTACATCAAAGAATAGATAGCCAGCTGCCGCTTATACTCCTCACGGAATGTGTCTGTTGATGAGGTCTTATAGTCAATAATTGAAACTTTCTCTCCGCGGTACACTGCATCGAGGTAGCCCCGAACCTTATGGGTCTTGCTCTCAAGGAAAATCTCACGTTCAGGGGTCAATAGCCTGAAGGCCTCATGAAGTTGCATCTTTGGGAGATGGAGCCTCAGCCTTTCTGAGAAATGGTCGACAAAGTTGGAAATCATCCTTTTTGAGTCAGAGAAGTAAGCCACTCGCTCATCTTTGCTCAGCCCCAGGTTAAGGATACTATCCCGAGACTCTTGCCATTTCCTCTTGAAATCCTCCAGCAGTATCACCTTGAGCTCAACATCAAACCCAACAGTGGACAGCTTGGCAGGGTTGAGCTTAAAGAAATCCTCCAGAACTGAATGAACCAGCTTTCCCCTAATTAGGTGTATGCTGGGCTTTGATGGCAACTCTTTGATGTACTTGTAGAAGTATTTCCTTGGGCATTCAAAATAGGTATTGATTGATGAGGGTGACTGTACGCGGGAGCAGTCACTTGAGAATTCCTTGACAGTGCTTTGCATACCGGATTTATGCAAAGGAGCATGTTTCCCCCGCTTCATCTCCTCAAAAACCCGCGCTAGCTCATTCATTAACTAAAGCCTCATTTTATGAGGTATTTTCGTGAAGCCAGGTCTGTGAAGCTGTCTGCAACCTCAACCAGCATTGCTGAGGTGGTTTTCTTGAAAGCCATGACCTCAACCCTGCAGCCTGAGCTTTTTAGGTATTCCACCAGGTCCCTAAAGTCCCCATCACCGCTGATGAGAACAACGACATCCAGCTTTGGGGCAAGCCTCATGGCATCCATCGCCAGCCCAACATCCCAATCCCCTTTCTTGGAGCCATCAACGAAAATCTGGAGGTCTTTTGTCTTAACCTCAAAGCCAATATTCTCCAAAGCCTCGAAGAAATTAATTTCCTCCTTAATATCAGCTTTAATCCCATAGGCAATTGCTCTTATCAGCTGCCTCCCTTTGACTCCGTCCTCAAGCACTATCTTGAAATTCACCTTTGAATCATAGAGGTGCTTGGCAGAATAGTACATATTCTGCACATCCACAAACACACCCACCCTTTGGGCTTTTATCACAGGCGGTCCAACATAGCTTAGGCCGCGTGGTTTTGAATCTGGAATCAAACTGGGCCTGCCACGCAAAGGGAGCCTGTCATTCGGCCTGCCTTGAGGCCTTCGCCTATCCAGGGGCCTGATAACAGAAGGGTTCTCCTTCTCTGAAGCTCCAGGTAAAGGTATAACTTTAGGTACATCCAATGGTATTTCAGCAGGCTTAATCATTGCCACTTCAGGCGGCTGGGAAAATTCCCTTGGCTTTTCAGTGGGAATTTCTGTGAGCTTACCCTGAAGCCCATTGGCAGACAGTTCACCTGGCAAACTTTTAGGTCTTTCAAACGGCCTGTCAGAATTAAACCTTGTCCTATCAAGTGGCCCGCGTATAGGGCCGTCCCGAGGCCTGAACCTGTTATCGTGCGGCCTGCCGCCTCCCATGGGTCGGCTGTCATGCCTAAAAGGCGGCCTATCCCGACTATGGAATTCCCTTCGGGGCGGAATTGAGTGGGCCTGCTCAAACTCTTCCCTTGGCATGTCAAACTCAAGGTCAGATGCAAGCTCAGCTGTTTTTTTGGTTTCTTTTTGCATATTGCCGTTTACCGGCTCGGGAGCTGTTTTTTGAGTGCGCTCCACGATATTTTTAACACTCTTTTTCTTTATAACCATTTTAGCCAGAGAAAGCAATGCCCTTTTTAAAGATTTGGTAGCTGCGTATAAAAAGATATAAATACCCTCAGACTTTAAATTAGCTTATGGTGGAAATAGAGTTCTTCCCATTGGATGCGGTTTATAAGCTGGAGGGAGACAAGGCAGTCATTTACCTCTATGGCCTCTCTGGAAAGGAGAGAGTTTGCGTAAAGCTTGAGGATTTTGAGCCCTATTTCCTGGTTGAGCCAAAGCCCGGTGCTGGCGAGCGCCTTCTTGACCGCCTCAAGGGCTTTAAGACACGCCTCAATGAAAGGGAGGTTTCCATAAAGGAAGTCCAGATTGTCAAGAAAAGAAAAGCCCTGAAAGAGGTTGATTTCATAAGATGCTCAACAAGCTTTCCAGATGATGTCCCTGGGCTCAGCAGTGAGGTTGAAAAGCTTGATTTGGTTGCCTCGGTTCAGGAGCGTGATATCCGTTTTATTAACCGCTATCTTATAGATAATAATATTGTTATGCTCCAAAAGCACCTTGCAACAGGTGAGTTTGAGGCAGCCAAGAGCAGGTCGCGTGTATTCAAGGCCACAAAGGTTATCCCCTCAGGTGAGGACTCGCACCGGGAATTCAAGGTTCTTTCTTTGGACATTGAAACCCCAACCAAGGGCAATGACCCAGAAAAAAACCCAATTCTGATGATTGGGCTTTATTCCAGCACTCTAAAAAAGGTCATCACGTGGAAAAGTTTCCCATGCGATCTCGATTATGTTGAGTTTGTTCAATCTGAGAAGGCTATGATAGAGAGGTTTGCCCAGATACTAGAGCAGGAGGAGCCTGATTTCATCTGCGGCTACTTCTCTGACGCCTTTGACCTCCCGTACATAAAGTCCAGGGCAGATATCCTAGGGGTTGAATTAAAGCCAGGGTTAAACTTCTCATCAATTCGGGTCTCAAAAAGGGAGAGTTATATTGAAGGGCTGCCCCATATTGATGTATTCAAATACATTCGCTATGTCTGGGGGCAAGGTTTAGAAACAACCTTGTTTGACTTGGATTCTGTTTCTAGGGAAATCATCAAAGACGGCAAGTTTGATGTAGACATTGGTGAACTCGGTAAACTCTGGGAGACTGGTGGAGAGAAATTGGCTCCGTTTTGTGAATATAACCTTAAAGATGCTGAGCTTTGCTGGCGCCTCTGCGAGAAGATTATGCCAGACATTGTGGAGTTTGTTAAGCTGACAATGCTTACCCCTTTCCAGGTTTCAAGGTCAAGGTTTAGCAGGCTTGTTGAGGGTCATCTCATTTCCCAGGCCTATGATAGGGGAGTGTTAATTGAGCAAGCCCCAAGCCACGATGAAATAAGAAGTAGAAGACACTCATCTTTCAAGGGTGCCTTTGTCTTCGAGCCGAACCCAGGGTTTTACCACAATATTGCTGTTTTCGATTTCAGGAGTCTTTATCCCACAATCATTTCAGCTCACAATATTTCGCCTGAAACGCTAAAATGCAGCTGCTGCCAGGATTCTGCCGGTAAAGTCCCAAGCAGGAGTGACCTTTGGTTCTGTACCGCGGAGAAAGGATTTATTCCAACTGTTATGCGGGAGCTTGTGACAAGGAGAATGAGGCTGAGTGAAATACTGAAAAAAGGGCCGGATAAGGTGCTGAAGGCAAG
This sequence comes from uncultured Candidatus Woesearchaeota archaeon, assembly GCA_903915225.1. Lineage (GTDB taxonomy): Archaea > Nanobdellota > Nanobdellia > Woesearchaeales > B29-G15 > B29-G15. The sequence continues at coordinate 22,082 of CAIWSB010000022.1, read as the reverse complement.
GAACCATGCACTCAAGACACTGGCAAATGCGATGTATGGCTACCTTGGATTTTCAGCCTCACGTTGGTATTGTTTCGATTGCGCGCTCAGCATTACTGCGTATGGGAGGGATTACCTTAACAAGGTTATTGAGAAGGCTAAAGGCGCAGGCTTTGAGGTTATTTATGGAGACACGGATAGTGTTTTCCTCCATCTTAAAGATAAGGATATTAACCAGGCACTTCAGCTTGTTGATGAAATAAACGCAGAGCTGCCTGATATCATGGAGCTCCAGTTCGAGGGGTTTTTCCCTGCAGGGATTTTTGTCAGCATAAAAATCTCTGGTTTAGGTGCTAAAAAGAAGTACGCTCTCTGTGATGAGCAAGGCAACCTGAAGATACGCGGGTTTGAATCTGTCAGGCGGAACTGGTCGTTGCTGGCCAGGGATGCCCAAAGGAAGGTCCTGGAAATAATTCTGAGGAATAATGACCTGGAAGGCGCAAAGGTGTTCATAAGGGACCTAGTTGAACAAGTCAAGCAGAATACAATTGAGAAGCGTAGGATGGTGATTAAGACCCAGATTCAGAAGCCAATCTCAGAATATGAATCCATTGGCCCCCATGTGGCTGTTGCTAAAAAGCTTCGCGACCGTGGAGAGGAGGTTAAGCCAGGGGATGTTATTGAGTACGTTATTCTCACGGGTTCGGGAAGCGTTGGCAACCGTGCTGAACCAGCTGATTCTGTTGAATCCCCAAATTATGACACTGATTATTATGTGAAAAACCAAATACTGCCTGCGGTTGAGAGCATTTTCAGGGAGCTTGGGGTTGAGCCTGAAGATATTCTAAAAAAAGACCAGAGCAGCCTGAAGAAGTTTTTCTGATTATCTGTCACCTTTTAATTACACCCATTTAGTGGTGAAATAAGAAAGATTTTTAAATTGGAATGGTTTTTTCTAAAGTATGGATGGGAAGAAGCAAATCTACACAATGGATTCAAAAGAGACAGACATATATGCTCGAACAAGGCTCCTTCCAAGTGGGTTTGAACTCAAGGGTGTAATTTCTCTAGAGGCAATTCTCATGTTCCCTGGCTGCCTTCCAAGCCAGGCTGAGGGAATCATGCGGGGAAAAGAGGCTATTCCAGACTATATCCCCGCTGGTTTCCAGAATGCAGTTAAAGGTGGCAAAATAGAAGTTTTACCTGTCCATGAATTCCAAGAAAACCCAAGGGAGTCAATCTACCTTTGTGATGGGAAATATCTGGTAATCTCAATGCCTGGAGGCCGCAGCAGGTGGCGCAGATTCACTGATATGTGCGAACGCTGGACCGGGGAATGCCTCCCCAATCTAAAAGAATACCAGGGTAAGAAGATCAGCTTCATTGACGTGCCTTATCAGGGAAGCCTGGCAAAAACCAATGAACGCTTTAACCAACTTGATGACTGGTTGGTTGGCATATTGATGGGTGATGAGAACAAGGAGCTGATGCCAAATCTCACACCCGAATTGCGTGGCGAAATTAGGAGAATGATGGAGAATACTGTTGTCGTGTCATTTGGCTCACAAAAGAAAATCCACCAGTATTTGGGTGGTCGGGGAATTTCCCGTGGCAGCATTATGGTTTTCCAAAATGAATACATTGATTTCCAATTTGTTCCGCTGCCAAATGAGAAATACATGCTTGGGATTAATTATACCTATGGGAGGCAGACTGGCTCAATTATTGAGAAATTGTGCGATGTAATTGATATGGAAGCGCGCTCAGGGCATTGGCCTGTTGATGCAAAAGGCAATGTTGACCTGTCATTTATCCTTTCTGGGAAGATTGGCGCTCTGGATAAAGGGATGAGGCTTGGGGATGTTGTTGCCCCAACTGGACTCTTCATTGAAGGCAAGACGATGGCCCTGCAGAACCCGATAAAGGCATATGCCCATAATTGTTCTGGTGGTATAGTGCTTCCAATTGACACAGTTACCAAGCAGAGGATTGATTATCTAAAAAAGGTGGCCCAGGAAAAGAAGGCAAGTCTTATTGAAATGGAGCTTCGGGATGCGTTCCTGGCTGTAAACAGGGTTTCTTTAGAGAACCATAAAATCCATGTGCTCCTCAATTACATTGCTTGGGTTACTGACCTTCCAACTGAAGGCATCACCCTGGCCCAGGAAATAGAAAACAAGAATTCCGAAGATTCAGTCATGGGGGCCATTGCCGAATTTGCTGAGGATTCCGCCATACTTAGCCGAAGGTAACCACGTGCAAGGGCTTGTCTGACACATAAATATCAATTTTGTCATTGCTTTTCAGCATTCTCTCAGTCTCTTCTAATCCATCAAAGACGATTATATGCTTATCCCTTCTGGCTGTGACAATTGTGTGCCTGCTGCCTTCCACAGTGCGCTTCTGCCATGCGGGCTTTTCCCTCTTGAGGAATACCTCCCTGCATGCTAGTCCATAGGCAAATGATTTGGGATCAATCACATGACCATCAGTTATGCTTGAGAACCAGGCAGTTGAACCCATAGGTGTGGCAGCCACAAGGCCAGAGCCTGTGAAATTGACCAAAACCCCATCTATTTCCACAGAAAGGTGTGAGGCCTTGTATCCCTTGGCAGAACCAATATAAATTTCGTTTGAGGATAAATATGGGAGCTTTTGGCCGTTAAGGTTTGCCCCGAGCCTTAGCCATTCCTGTATTTGGAACTGGCTATCGGTCTTCAACTTTTCAATTTCGTCCAATTGGTTGGCTGTGATTGAGCACAATCCCCCATAGCTCCCTGAATCGTCCTGCGAAGGGGTTGTGTTTACACCCAGGATGACCCCTTTGTCCAGCATGCTGGCCACTGCAATGAATGTTGCATCCCCTCCTCCAGTCACGCTCAAATCATAGCTTTCTGGATTATACAGTTTCAACATATCAGGCTTAATCCTATCCACTTTCTTGAATATCCCTTTGAGCAGATTCTCAAGTTCAGTTGTTGAACAATTGTGAACCATGTGTGAACGTGCAACGCTGCGGGAACGTTCCTTATCGAGGTTGCCTATGGTTCCTTCCCGCATATAGTATTCATATTCAGTGTACTTCTCAACCAGAAGCGCCCTTTCGTAATTCATTTTGGATTCGCCCCCGTAATATAATCATTGATAATCTCCCTGTGGCTGAAAGCCAGCTCAGGAAGCTCTTGCCTATCAAAAAACATACCATCGCTGGCATCACTGCCCCAGCGCAGCAGTTGAGCTATCTGATGGCTGTCTGCATCCAACTGAAGTGCGTAGAGGGTGGTGAAGCCCCCCCTTGGATCCCTAATGGCATTGTAGGTGTATATCTGCCTTAGCTGCCCTGGGATTCCACTTACATCAACAATATGAATTGGATGATTTGATTCTTTGATTATTATCTGGAGACCTATCTCCTCGCCAATCTCCCGTACGACAGCTTGCTCCAGCAGCTCCCCCCGCTTTACGCGCCCGCCGGGCAAAGCCCAGTAGCCCTTGAATGGTTCATGGCCCCGCCGGATCAATGGGAGCCTCCCATCCTTTAATTCAAGTATCACATCGACTGACATTGACATTTGATTTCACCTGGGTGGATGAATTTAGTATATACACTAATTACTTTGTCGGTAAACAAACCTCTTTTTATTTTATTAATCATTTCTTTGAGGCAGCGTAGGCCTTAATGCGTCCCTCATAGTTGATGCGCGCCATTGCATCCGTATCATGGACAAGGTGCGCGTAGGGTTTGCCTGCAAGTATCAGTTCTCTAATTCGTGAGGAGTGCACAGTAATCCTCAGCTCCGGCCTCAGTATTGGGTATTTGTAGTCAAAGCACTTTATAGTCTTTGGGTCACCTGTGACAACCGCAGTCCTCTCATCCAGTTCTGGAATCAGGTCACTTACATGCTGGGCGTATTTGAGGTTGTCATTTATGTCGGGTATTTCATAGATCGCATATTCAAGCCCAATATCCTTGAGGATGTGCTCAACCAGGTGCTTAGTCTCATTGAAATTGAAAAGGTACCTAAAGCCTGGGTCCTTAGTGTTGCCCTGCGTTCCAATCCCGACAATTATCTTCTTGATGTTCTTCTGCTCTGCAATCTGGTAGAACATGTCCACATGCCCTATGTGGAGCATCTGGAACCTTCCTATGACAAGAGCCTTATCGCACTGCGCCACAGGCAGCTTATCATTATGATAATCAATAGTAATATCAGGGAAAGGAGCCAGCTTGCGTTTGTGTTCTGTTGTTAGGTTTCGCTCATGTACATTTCTTATCACTTCCCTTGGTAATCCAGTTATCCTGAAAATCTCATCTTCAGTAAACCCCATTAGGAATCCATTGATAATTGGCTCAGAGTCAAAATAGGTAAACCCAAGCTCACCTGCATCAGTTTGGCCTTTGAATAACCTTGCACTGGGCTCTTTTTGGATTATCCTACGTAGAAGGTTGTGATACTCCGCTAGCTGATATACCATTCTCTTGGTACAGGACAACAACGGCTGAAGATCTGCTGCCCCATCCCCTCTCTTTGTGGCATAGCCAAGGAAATACTCATCGCGGTTGCCAGTTCCTAAAACCAGGCCCTTATACTGGGAGGCCTTGTCAGAAAGGATTGCCATTCTCTCAGCAGCGGCGAGATTACCCAGTCTCAAGGGGTTATTGCAGCTAGGGTCTCTTGCAATGTGAAGGTCCAAGATTGGTTGAATATCGATTTTTTCATAGGGTAATTGAAGCTGCCGAGCAGTCTCCATGGCATCTTCTTCATCCTCCAATATGCTAGCTGCAGCAGGAAGGTAATAAGCTCTAAGTGTTAAGCCGCCACCATGCCTGTCAAAGGCAGCCTTTGTTATGGCAGCAACGACAGCAGAATCAACCCCGCCTGAAAGCCCGAGAACAGCACCCTGAAGCCCGGACTTGAGGAGATGGTTCACGATAAAGTCTCCAATCTGTGTAGAAACCTGCTCGGAATTAATATCTGCCAGCTTTATCATTTCCTCCAACCCCTCTATCATCCTGTTAACACCTCGCTTGCTTTTAACAGTTTCGCCCCTGAAGCCACCATAAGCTCCAAGGAAGCCTGGCCGTCTATCGGCGTTAGGTTGACAGCGCGAGTTGCGTCACCCACAATTGAGACATTGTACCCGCGCTTTAGCAGCCCCAGGACAGCATCCCTTACGCAGAAATCAGTTGCAACCCCGTAAACCACGAACTCATCTGCCCCTAAGTTCCTGAGCAGTTCTTCTGTGTTAGGGTTTGAGAAGACATCTGTTGTCTGCTTCTCAAGATACAATGCCCTGTATTTCTGGGTGCGCAGGCATTCTGCGAGCTTTGCGAGATTATCAATCCTTTTGTTTGGAATTCTGAGAGTTCTCACATGGTAGGTCTCAGGTATTTTGAGGCCCCCATATGTGTCTTTAAGGCAATGAGGCCCGAAAACCTTGAGCTCTGGGTCATCCCTGGAATGGGCATCAACGCTCCCCACGATAGGTATCCCATTGTTCATTGCATATTTTGTCAATTCCTTCAGCAAGTTGTGGATGTCCTCGGCCCCGTTCACATATAAGGCACCGTTTTTCCCCATAAAATCATTCTGGGTATCCACGTCAAAAAATGCCCTCATTCCACTCACCTATTCTCCTGATAGTAAGGCACGAGCCTTTCACTTTCTGTGTAGCCTCGGCCAATCTTTGATCTAGGCATCCATAGGCCGATTTTATCATCAATCACTGATACTATATCTGAGGTAGCAATTCTTATGTCCGCCCCAAGGCTGCCTGAGCCGATTGAGTTAAAAAGTGTGTTGCCATACTTTTGCTGAAAACGCTGGTCTGCTTCAACAAATGCAGTTATCTTCTCAGCATCAAACCCAGAGGAAACCATTATTTTAAGTTCGCGCCTGCCAGCATTATCAAGAGCGCGCCGAAGGGCCCAAACAGCTGCAATGCTTACGCCTTTGCAATTTTGATACTTAAGAGGCAATCCTTCAAGCTCCCTTAGGTCAACATTATTTGCATACTGGCTGACACTCTCCCCACAGGTATCAATTCTGACTCCAGAAAGTTTGTCTCCAAGGGCGCTCGCAACCAACAGGGAATCATCAACCTCCCTGTTGAAAGTATCGATTAAAACCATTCTTGGGACATCAGGGTCGATGTACTTGTCAAATTTCTTGGCCACAGTCAGGGTGCTGTTATAGGCAAGAACAGCTGCATGGGGTATTGTTCCCTTCCCTAAAGTTCCCCAGTTCTTTGCGCCAATATCAGTGCTGCAATCTGAGAACCCAGCGTCATGGCAAATTTTCGCGATAATGGCATCAAGGGTGTAATGGAAATGCCTGGCCCCAAAATACATTATAGGTTTCCCATTTGCAGCTGCAACAATTGCTTTCGCAGACACCTCTAACTTGCCCAAATCGAGGAGTGGGGAGCAACCCCCGGAGATGGCCCCAAGGTAGAGTGTCTCAACCTCAACCAGGTCCTGCATTGGCCCCTCTAGAATCATCACAGGCTCCTTGGGATCAGCTATGTTTATCAGAGAATTCTCTGGAATTGCCCTTATCTGGCCTCCGTGCTCCCTCAACCTGGTATACTTATCAATGATTGCAATAGCCTCATCAACCCCTTTAACCTGTAAAGGCTTGCCACGGACAAAAACCTGGTAGCGAACCCATGGGTTGTAGTTGTCCTTAACCAGAATTTCTTTTGTCCTAAGGAAATACTTGTCAGTGTAAGGCTTATGATCATCAGGCAGTTTAGCCTTAATACGTTCGACAGTGTCTTTTCTGTCTTCCAATTTTTGTTCTGAAACTGGAGTTGAATTTATTTTTGTTTTTATCATAAGTGTAGTCAATACACTATTATATATAAAGGTTTCGGTTAGAGGAGAAATCCGAAAAGTTAATGCCTCGGTTCAGAGAATGCGTCTTCGAACTCAGGAGTCTTTGGCCTCCCACCTTTGTTCTTTTGAGCCCCAAGAATGACTTTCCTTACGCAGCTATTGATAAGCTCCTGGTTGGTTAGGTAGCCCTGCTGCTTTCTTCCCTTTTCAAGTACTGCAAAAAGCTCGTCAGAAATGGTTAATTTGATTTGTTTAGTCATTTTAGTTTGTACTTCTAGGTACCTTAGTGGTACCTAAAAGTACTTAAAATTTTGGGGTCCCGTCTTGAAAATCTTTCAATATTAAAACTAGGTTTTCTTAATTCAAAACTAGGTTAACATGGCTAACAAAGGTAATATTGTAGCCATCACAACAAATTTATATATGAGTTATACCTAATTTATAAAAAATGTCCGAGCCTCCAAAGCATTGCGTAGCAACTGATGCAGCTGTTTTTTCTGTCGTGAACGGCACATTAAAAATACTTCTCATTAAAAGAAAGTATGACCCTTTCAAAGGCATGTTTGCCCTTCCTGGTGGTTTTTTGGAAGACACTGACAAAAGCCTGAATGAATGTGTCAAAAGGGAGCTCTATGAGGAGACCGGGGTTGACAATATTTTCCTAAAAATGCTCCACGCCTATGGCGACGTTGGCAGAGACCCCAGGGGCAGGGTAGTTACTGTAGCGTACCTTGCTGTAATAAATTCTTCTGATGTTGAGCTAAACAAAACTAAGGTTTCTGAGAATGCTGAATGGGTTGACGTGTCTTCTGTCAAAGCACTGGCATTTGACCATTCTACAATTCTTGCCGAAGCCCTGGATGAATTGCGCCATGAGATTATGGATTCAACCATTGTGTTTCAGCTGTTAAAAAAAAGGTTTACCTTAACAGAGATGCAGAAGTCTTATGAAGTCATCCTTGGAAAGCCTCTAGACAAACGCAATTTCCGAAAATGGATTAAACAGCATGATATACTTTTTGCCACTGACCAAACCAAGATGGAAGGGGTTCACCGCCCAGCCAGGCTTTATGAGTTTAAGGACAAGCGCTACAAACGATTCTAGCTGAAGTCAATCTTTTTAACCTTCTCAAAACCCATTGGATCCGTCATGTTCACTCTAATAGGGGTAAGCACAATTTTGCCCTTGCTAAAATAATATGCATCCGTACCCTTTTCATGCCCATCTGGTTTCTGGTCCCCATTGATCTCAAATCGTGAATCATCAAAAATGTCAATCCGTTCGTCCCAATACCCCCAATGCTCAAGCTCAGCCACAACAATTTCTGATGTGGGGTTGGCTGGAAAGTTGATGTTCCAAAATGTGAAAGGCTCAATTCCATGTTCCAAAGCCTTGCCAATGATTTTTTCAAGCACAAGGCCCGGATAATCATGTAAATCTACCTCGAGAGGAGTCTGATGGTCATGGAACATTCCCTTGTTCATTTGATAGCCAATAGCAAGAGCAGGAAATCCAAGAGATGCTGCAAAGAATGCGCCAGCACATGTCCCTGACATAAAAACAGGAACAGCTCCGATTTGCTCCCCAAAGTTGATTCCAGAAACAACCAAGTCTGGCTTCTCATGTTTTCCGGTTAGTGCAAACCTCATTATTTCCATAGGGGTGCCATCAATAGCATAACCAGGCACTCTGCAACATCAACTTTACGAAAATTTATTGAGTGATAGAACCTAGTCTTGCCGCCGGTCGCTGTCTGGTTTTGCTCTGGTGCATAAACAACTACCTCAGAAGTGAGGCGTTTGGCACAGTCAACCGAAGCTTCCAGCCCAACAGACTTGTAGCCATCATCATTTGTGCAGAGGATTTTAATCATTAGAAAATTGTGAAAGAAAAGGGTTATTTAAATTTTCCTAAGCTGGCTGGCAAAGCCCTTAACCAACTTGACGTAAGAGCCATTGGCTACCTCATTTGTTCGGACAGTTAGTGTGGCTATGGGCTTACCCGCCAATTCAGCCATTGCCTTGAAAGCCTTCTCATCCCCTGAGCCACCCTCAGTGGCAAAAAAGGCTGCTCTCTTTAAGTTGCCTCCAAACTTAGCTAAATATGCTCTCACTGGGCTCGCCAAAGTGAAAGCCCAAATCGGTGTTCCAATAATGACCAACTCAAATTTTGAGACATCCTTTTTTGTGCCTTTAATTTGAGGGATGACTTTCCTCGTAGACTCTTTGCCAGCCATCAGCCAACCAAAGAACCCTGCCCTGCTCTTTGTGTCCAGAATCTGCTCCACGTCAGCTTTCAGTGCTTTGGCAATTTCTTTTGCGACTTTCTCTGTGTTACCGGTTCTCGAATAATAAACGACAAGGGTTTTCATGGCAAAACAGTTTAAGCCTTAATATTTAATCTTTTTCATAGCAAAATTTTTAAACTCGATTCCCTAAGGAAGATTTTGAGGGGAAATTGTTTAACTCATACGATTCTATGGAATATTTGGAGCCAAAATGCCCAAAGTGCGGCATTATTGTAGAATATGGAGTAAATACCGTGTTTGATGACAAGCTAAAGACTCATATCTGCATGAAATGCAAAACCCCTTTGTAAAACTTTAAATAGCAATTCTTCTAAATTAGCGTAATGCTTGTTGATGTCCATGCCCATCTGGATTATGAAGGTTATTCTGAGCCTATAGCTGAAATAGTCCGCAAGGCCAAGACTGCAGGTTTGAGCTGCATAATCAATTGTGGGCTAAACCCAAAAAGCAATAGGGTGACTTTGGCATTGTCCAAAAGCTATGATATTGTGAAGCCAGCATTTGGATTTTACCCGACAGATGCAGAAAAAGCCAGTGATACTGAAATTGATTCTGAGATTGCCTGGATACGGCAAAACAAACCATTTGCCATAAGCGAAATTGGTATGGATGGCAAATATGGAAAAGATATGGCCCGACAAACCCTTGTTTTCAGGAAAATGCTGGACCTTGCCCGTGGGTTGGACCTGCCGGTGATTATCCATACAAGACAAGCTGAGGAGCAATGTTTCCAGCTTATAGAGGAATCAAAATGCCGTAACGTCGTATTACATTGCTTTACTGGCTCTCCACAGCTCGCTCAACGAGGCATCAAAAACAAGTGGGCATTTAGCATTCCCCCCTGCGTGGCTTACAGCAAGGGCTTCCAGGGGCTTGTGGAAAGGCTGGAATTGAACCATATACTAACAGAAACAGACAGCCCGTTCCTTGCACCTAAGCCCGGTCAGCAGAACAGGCCTGAGAATGTTGTTATAACAATTGCGAAAATAGCTGAGATTAAGAGGCTAACACCCGAAGAGGTTAAAAAGATTGTTTTTCTGAACTTTAGGCGGATTTTTGGTTGAGCTTATGCAGTTTCCTTAAATTCTCATGAATTTAACTTCCGTTATTGGTTAATTTTTTAAACTGTAATTACTAGCAATTCCCAATGCCCCAGAAAACTTCGTACTATTCCTGGAACAGCAATGGCTTTGCCAAGGGTTGCCAGTTGTGCGTTCAGGGTAAGAAGCTGGTTTTATTTGTGACAGGGCTTTGCCCACGTTCCTGCTTTTACTGCTCAATATCTGACAAGAAATATCACCAGGATGTGAGTTATGCAAATGAGCGGCCTGTCACTTGTGCTAAGGATGTGCTTGATGAGGCTCATGCCAACCTTGCTGAAGGGGCAGGTTTTACCGGGGGAGACCCACTTTGCAAACTTGACCGAACTTTAGAATACATCAAGGCATTGAAAGCTGAATTTGGAAAGCAATTTCATATCCATCTTTACACAACCCCGGAAAGCATAAAATTAGATGTGCTGAAGGCCTTGCATGTTGCTGGGCTGGATGAGATTAGGCTGCATCCTGACCTTCAGGACGATTCAAAATGGGGCAACCTTAAACTCCCTACGGAGTTTGGCTGGGACTATGGAATTGAGATTCCAGTCATTCCTGGACTTTTCAAAGAAACTGCCAAGCTTGTTGAGTTTTCAGCCGGGAAAATCAAATTCCTGAATCTAAATGAGTTGGAGATTGCTGACAATTCTCAAAACAAGCTTAACGCGCTAGGCTATTTTACAAAATCTGAGGAATCATATGCAGTGAAAGGCTCTGAGCAGATGGCGCTAAAGCTAATGGGGCTAATTGAGCAGCGTCACAACATTATTATTCATTATTGTACTGCAAAGCTCAAAGACAGGGTCCAGTTGGGGAATCGCATCAGGCTTCGTGCAAAGGGTTCTGCAAGATTGTTTGATGTAATAACTCCTCAGGGCACCTTAATCAGGGGAGCTGTATACCTGCCTGGTCTTGAGCCTGGTTCGGAGTATCAGCAAAGGCTTGCCTGTGTAAAAAACTCAGACTTGTTGCTGGATCAGCTTAATCAGATTGCCAAAGGATCTGCGCTGGGTGAATTTTCAGTTGACATGGTTCGGTTTAGGCTCCTTTGCTCACGGTCAAAGGTAAAGCAAAAATCACATATTATCAAGAGGCTTGGCGGGATGCCGGCACTTGTAGAGGAATATCCAACCTACGATGCATTCAACCTAGAACTGGAATTTCTTTAACGCCAATTTTCAAACATAATTGAAGCAGCGTGGTCTGAAACCACTTCATATTTTCTATGGTTAATGTCAAATTTATGGTACGCAGGGTCCACAAGCACATCGCGTCCAGACAATTCAACGGCTGCGCACCCGTGCTTAACCCTTTTTCCTGACTCATCCCTATCCACAACAACAAAATTTGCTTTGAGGCCAATGGAGCGGGCCATTGCTATATATAGGAAGGCCATCGACCCGCAGACGCCTTTTCTTTCTTTGAGTGCCTCAATCGAATTTCTATAGACCTTGTTTTTCTTGTCAAATGCAACATTTGCTTCTACCCATTTGTATAGGGCCTTGGCTTTGGCTTCATCATCGGGAGATGTGCGTGCCAGGGTTTTGGCAATAGCAGCAATATCATTGTTAATCACAAAAGGGTCCTTATCAAGTTCTTCTGTGATAATTGCGCCGTAGTCGTGGTTTATTTTGTCCAAAGAGAAATAATCTGGTTGGTGACTCTTACCCAAAAGCAAAAACTTAGCAATTCCATCCATCTTAACTTCAGATTTCTCCGCTGGCTTTTTCCCATTTAGAAGTTTCTCAACCATTTTCTCTCTTGTAACCGTTAACTCAATATCCCCTTTTTGGAGATACTTTTTAATCAAGTCTGCAAGAGCCATTTTCAAACCTGGGGCAACAGTTGCTCTAGGCTCTCGTACGTCCTTGGGTTTGAAAGTATTGCATAGGGGGCCAAACCAATCCTATGTAGAGAGGCATACTTTTTTCCGAGCTCATGGGTTGTGAGCTCTTTTGTGTTGGCAATAATATTATTTGAAAGCTCAATAACTTCTCGCAGCACGTCTGCATCTGTTGAGACAACGGGCAGGATCTCTTTCAGGAAAAACAAATCGCTTTGGGCCAGAGAAACCTTCAGGTGCCAATCTGTGGCAAAGCTCTCCACATCTGTGAGGTATTCCAGGATATCATCTATTCGCATTGCCTGAAGGTCAACCTGCCTTGAAAATGTCACAAGCCTGCTTTGCTCAGAAAGGGTAACCTTGAGCTTTCTCTCAATCTCCCTTTTTTGCTTGAACGCCTGGTAGTATTCCTTTGTGCGCTCATCTTTATCATATCCTTCAAACCCAAGGTTCTGTTTTTTGTCTGTGAGTTCAACTGTTTCGTTGAGCAGCTCATCCTCTTTATCGGCAACTTTCATTGGGATATCAATAAGCGCCTCCCAATATGCTTGGGAAAACTCCTTTGCTATTGTGACTCCGCGTCTAATATCCTCAAGCCCTGCTTTAACCAGGGAAATTGCATCATACTGGTTGCTCATAAGCCTTTCCAGGTCATGGTCGCCCTTATTCATCAGGAGCTTGGCTTTTGCCCAGAAACGCTGAACCGATGTGCCTTTCTCTGACAAAAGTAGGTTCTTAATCCTTGTCTGTGTTGCTCCTATCTGCCCGGCCTTCTGGAGCACTTCCCGATAATCTATTGGTGCAAGTTCGCTGTAATGGTTTGTGCCAACATTGAGCGCCTTCAGTGCCCGGTTTATTATCTCTTCTTTGCTTCGAGGAACTTCTTTTTTTTCATCTGCCATGGTTTCACCCCAATCATTTTTCAGGAGCTTTTGGTTGAGAATAATTTGATAATGTGTTCGGCAAGTTATTGTTGAAATAATCTGTAACTATGGAAAAGCCACTGCTCACGAGGGTCTTAAGTTGGTTAAAATCACTGGCCAGGCCAGAAATTGTGTCCCCGCTAAGGTCAGTTAAAACTGATTTTGGTGTTGCCCCGAGCTGGGCCAATGGCAGATCTTGAATAAGCTTCATGACCCCGCTTTCAAGGTCGTCTATCTCTTTTCCGCTCAAATTGAGCTCTGACACAGCATCCTTACTGAGCATGTAATAATGGATGTCCCCTTCAATGCGTACATCATAGGGCTTATAACACGCGAGGATATAGGCTGTTGCACCAACCAGAAGTGATAGCTTTACGCCGACAGTCCATTTTGTGGTCTTTTTTTCCTTAACCTTGGGCTGCTTCAGGGTTTGGAGCTTATTGAATTTCTCTAAAACCAGTTTGTCTTTCAAATTCATAAAAGATTTTCTGGAAACTGCTTTTAAGATTTCTTTCAAGCCAATTCCGGAAAATTTTTAGACCAAGAAACCTGAGAAAACAGCCTTGATAAGAGGCTCGTCTTTTGGGGGGATCTTACCATTTTTTATCAGGGGGAGAAGGTTCTCAAGAGGTCCGAAGAATGTATAGAGCAGAGACAGGTTTACAGACTTTGATAGTTTCTCAACTATCTTCGGCGCCTCATCCCAATCCTCCCTTAGACGCCCGCAGACACCAATGAGATTAACTCCATCCTTGACCATCCTTTTGCTTTGGAATATGAATTCTTTATAGGAGATGCCATCAGCAAGTTCAGAATCCTTGCTGGGGAGCCCGAAGAGAATCAAGGCCCCCCCTTTTTTAACGCTCTTTAGCCCCTGAGCATATGCAGCCATGCTGCCTGACATCTCAAACCAAATTTTAGGTTCCTTAACTGGAAGTTTATCTGGTGCAGACAGTCTTGCAGCGCCAAGTTTATCCACAATATCCAAACGCCCTTGGTTCATGTCTGTGGCGTAGATATTACTGAAACCAAGCCAATGCTTCAGGATTAGCATCAGTGTTAATCCTTGATATCCGCATCCGCTTATGACAACAGGCTCTGATTTTACCAGAGGGATTTTTCGAACCACAGATGAAATCCTAATGCTGTTGCCAAATGGCTCCCATATGCTTGGAGGAAAGACCTTAAAGAGATGGTCAGGAATTTTGATTGCATACATTTCAGGTACTGCAATAAACTCAGCAAAAGTGCCCTGAACGACGCGGCCATCAGGAAATCCACGATAGCCTAAAATTGCTGAAAGCGGGTCAGCATATGGATTCTTGCCTGCCTTGAGCCATTGCTCTGTTGCGCGGTGTGATTCGATTCCAACAAAATCGCCAACAGTTAGGGTCTTGACTTTTGAGCCAACTTCAATTATCCGGCCACTGCCTTCATGGCCAATTACGCTCCCAATAAGATGGCTCCTATCTGCCATTCCTCCAATATTTGGGTAATCAGAGCCGCAAACGCTGGCATACTCTATCTTAACAAGAACCTCATTATCCTTTATCTTTGGCTGAGGGATATTCTCAAGAGCAAGCCCTTCCTGACGCATTACCAAACACTTCATTTTACCCCCACCCCTGTTGATTTATATGAGAAAATAATACAAGCTAGCTAATTATATTTAAAACCTTCGTTTGTCTAGAACAAAGTTTTTATAGGGGATTGTGTTTTGGTGGACAAATGAAAGAGGCATTGTCAAAAGAATTGGCTAAGGCAACTGGTTTAGCAGAAGACCTGGTGCTTGGAATGCTCAGTGTTCCACCTGGATTGGAGATGGGCGACCTGGCATTCCCTTGCTTTAGGCTTGGTGGAAATCCCAACCAGGCAGCTATAGGGCTTTCAAAAAAGATAACACTGCCCAAGGGATTTTCTAAGGTTGAGGTTCAAGGGTGTTACCTCAATTTTTTCTATGATAGGGCTATTTTCATTCAAAACTTGCTGAGCCAATTAGAGAAAAAGGGGTTCGGGCATGGGGCCCACAAAAAGGAAAAAGTAATGGTTGAATATTCGCAGCCAAACACGCACAAGGCATTCCATATCGGGCATCTTAGGAATGCTGTCCTTGGATCCGCTCTGGTAAATATCATGCGTTATGCTGGTTACGATGTCGTGGCCTCAAATTATATGGGTGATATTGGCAATCATGTGGCAAAATCCCTTTGGTATATCGATAAATTCTGTAAGTCCCTGCCTAATGAAAAGAGAGGGGAATGGCTTGCATCGCAATATGTTAAGGCCACGAAGATGATTGAGGAAAAGCCAGAGCTGAAGCCAGAAGTGGATAAAGTTCATAAGAAGCTGGATGCCGGAGACAAGCCTTTCATTGAATTGTGGAAGAAAACCAGAGATTGGTCACTAGATGATTTTAACAATATCTATAATGAACTTGGTGTAAAATTTGATGTTGTGTTTTTTGAAAGCCAAGTTGCTGATGCTGGCAAGGAAATTGCTAAGCGTCTGGTCGATAAGGGTTTGGCCAGGCTTGATGAGGGTAGCCTGCTAGTTGACCTTAAGGAGTTTGGGCTTGATGTGTTCCTTGTGCTTAAGTCAGACGGGACGCCCCTTTATTCCACCAAAGACCTTGAACTTGCCCGCAGGAAATTTGAGGAATTCAAAATCAATCGCAGCATTTATGTTGTTGGCTCAGAACAGGAGCTTTACTTCAAACAGCTTTTCAAGACATTAGAGTTGATGGGCTTCAAAGATGCAAAAAACTGCTTTCACTTAAGTTACGGCCTGGTTCAGCTTGAATCTGGCAAGATGTCTTCCAGGCTGGGTAACATTGTTACCTATCAAGAATTAAGGGACAAAGTAATGGAAAAGGCACATGAAGAGGTTGAGAAGAGGCACGCTGACTGGCCCAAGCAGAAATCTGATGAGGTTGCGCATGAGATCGGGCTTGCAGCCCTTAAGTTTAGCATGCTGGATAAGGAACGCAAAAGGGTTATTATCTTTGACATTAACGAGGCATTGAGCTTTGAGGGTGAATCTGGGCCATATCTTCAATATGTGTATACCAGGTGCCGCTCGATTATTAAAAAATCATGTGTTAATGAGAAATCCTTGAAGGACGCTAACCTCAATCTCCTTAAGGAGCCAGAGGAATTTGAACTAGCGAGGAGAATGGAAGCATTGCCCGACATAATTGAAGAGACATCGGCAACCTATAAGATTAATTCTCTCCCCAGATATCTTCTGGACTTGGCTCAGCTTTTTAACCAATACTACCAAAAGCACAAGGTTGTCCAAGAAGATGTGGAGCTAATGCAGGCCAGGCTGGCCCTGGTTAAGGGTGTTGCCGAGGTTATGAGTATTGGGCTTGGACTCCTGGGCATAAAAACAGTGGAGGAGATGTGACTTGCCGAGATGGCTCATCTTACTCTTTCTCCTGATTTTTCTTTTTGGTTGCACCCGTACTGTTCCAGGTGACTTCAAACTTGCCTATGGGTTTGGCTCATGCAACCATTCTTGGGGCTGGACAGATGCTGTCGTCTTGGCAAATGGCATAGTGACTGTCAATTCTGGAAATGCTCCTGAAAAATCCTTTGGCATTAGCTATGGCGAGCTGAAGGCCATTTATGACGAGGTTGAAAAATCTGATTTTTTCTCTTTGCAAGGTAAATATGAAAACCCCAATGTTATTGGGGGCTACTGCACCAAAATGGAGATCACATCAAATGGCGAGAGAAAACAAGTGGAGTCTTTTAATGCTCCAGTTCCAGCAATTTCCAAAATATCTGAGGTTCTTGTTGCAGAATTGAACTTAAGAGATTCAGGATGGTTTAAGCCTACTGGATCCCAAGCTCGCTGAGTGCTTTAATTGTCTTGAGTATATCCCGTTTCTCTACTATAACTACAGTGTCAATATAGCAGCTGTAGGTCTCCACAATGTTTATGCCGTGCTCAAACAGCTTCTGGTAAATCTCAAGTATAATGCCTGGCTCTGTTTCAATATCCTCAGGACTTCGTATCCTCACCTCAACCAGGCCCTCATGCTTTTCAGCACCGATGTCCAGTTTCATATCTGTGATTACAACCGAGAACTTCGAGCCTCTAATCAGGTGGGAATAATGGCTGCTGGAGAGGCTTGGCGGGGTTTCACCCTTCAGTATGTAGACATTTATCGCTGTCCTTATCTCAAGCTGTGACTTGTTGAGGATTCCCCTTATTTTTCCAGGGTCAATATTTGGAACCTTCTGGAGCTTTTCATAATGCCTCCTTATTGCCACAATCATTGCATCAAAATTCTTTATTGAAAGCTCGGACTGGATTTCCCTTGCCAATGAAGAGTAATTGACAAGCCCCTTCTTGAGGGCAAGCCGAACATACGGATGGCACTCTATCCACTCGAAGACCTGTTCTGCAATTGATACCTTATCAGTTGGTTTTCTTGCCATTCTAAGGATTAGTTAAGATTCATTTAAAAATGTTTCCCTTTGGACATCAGATATTTAATTTACCGGCAATTTACAACACTTGGTGATTTAAATGATAATAATAAAACTAGGAAACATGAACTATAAAGCAGAAAGTGATAGCCTGGATACGTCAGTGTTCGATAAATATGCCCAGATGTTGGAACAAATGAAGGGAGCGGGGCTTGAGCCGGTCCTGTTCCAGGCTCTTGCTTCGCCATATTTTTTTAAGGTTAAGTCTGACATATATATTGATTCAGAAGGAAACAAGTACGAACTTGTTTCAGATAAACCCCATATTATCGGCAAGACTACTGGATTGACTGATTTAAATGGACATCCTTTACCAATCTTCAGTGGAGTTGGAATGCCAAAGGGGATTGAAAAACTGGCTAAAGCATGGGAAAAGCTGGCCGTGGGATTCAAAGACTCAAAAATTGAAACCTTTTCCCCGGAGGAGATATGCAACAAGTGGAAAGGGTTTTTGGCCAGCCCGCAGGCAATTGCTGTTTTCACACACCCCGTGCATGAATATGTCACTTTCGTGGCATTCCTTGGCAGCAACGGCTGGGCAGCAAATGGCAACATGCCTTTCCAGAAGCTCTGTGATATCAAGCTCGTTCCCGATGGACTTGCAAAAACCAGTAAGCCATATAATTTTGTCTCGATATATCCCTATGAATGTCAGTGTAATGCAGCTATTTCCATTGCCATTAAGACAAAATACGGTGATATGGAGACAGTTGAAACGCGTGGAACTTATATCGGCACAGATGGTATGTTGCATAACGAGACGGTATCAAAAAATATTGGTGCGTTTGTACCTTATGGAAAGCAAGTGGCACCTTATCCAAATTATAAATTTTCTGAGATGCCCTATGTCTCCTTGGTGTTGGAGACGGGACTTCCGATAAAGAAATGGATTAAGAAGAATGAGGTGATTTAAATGATAACAATAAAATTTCCAACTAAAAAGAAAGAAGGACCTGAAGATATCTCGAGATTCAACCAGTTTTCAGACCTGGTTGGGCAATTGAAGGCAATGGGATTGAAGCCAGAGAAATTCCTGGGGCAAATCTCGCCATTTCTGTATTTCCATGATGAAAACTGGCATGTTATCGATCATTTTGGGAATTATTACGGAAACCCTAATCTAGATTACGCCCTCTGGAGCGATAAAACAGTTACAGTTTTGGATTTTAAAGATAAAATTAATACTGGAACAGAGATTGGGAAAATAGATGCGAAAACTCAGTGGTCATCTGTTATCCCTGGAGCTCAGGGAATGCCTAAGGATTTGGAAGAGCTAGCCTCTGGATATTATAAACTCGCCAAAGGTTTTAGTAATGTTGGTATTACAACCAATTTACCTGAGCTTGCCAGCGGGAGCAAGAAATTTTATATGGGGCCATTTTGTAATCCTCAAGCATTGGCTGTTTTCGAGGGAGCTGATGCATCTTTCTTTCTCTATATCGGTTGTTGTGATTATTGGTATTCTACCCATCTTATAAGTGACAAGGTTTATCTGCGCAAAGTTGGACCGTTTAGTGACGGTAATCAAGCTTGGAAACACCCCACACCCCAACACAAACAGTTTGGAGTGAAACTTAACCAAGGCCCAACACCAGATTACACGTACTTGACTGACCGCGGATGGGATCCAGGCAAATTTAATCCAATCCCTCATTTGGAGCTTAAAATCCTTACGGAGATAGGAGTTGAAACTAATTTGAAGTTAACCCCAAATGAATGGTTTAAGCTTCAAGATGATTCCTTCATCAAGCATATTATAGAGAAAGGGTATTCACCAAATGACATAGGTCCGAATTTGGTTGAAAGTGCTTAGATGAAAGAGCGCATGCTGGAGCGCGGCCCTTCCAAAACAGGGCAAAGCTAATAAATTTGAGCTGCTTTGATACTGGATGGAGCAATACTTTTTACCTAAGAGATTGGACTTCAAGCATCTCCGTTTCTGTTTGGATAACTATACCCCAGATCGGCTTTACATAAGGCTCAAAGGCTCCTCGGGCGGTGATGTTAAGGTTAACGAGAGCCTTGAGGGTCGGACACTTGACTTCAGGAAAGATTCATCCGGGCTTTATTTCTTGATTGACTCAAAGGAGGTCTGCCACCTGCCTTTAAAGGATTATGGGTATGATAAAGCGAAGGGATTTACACTCGCATATGAGCGTTTTGAGCAGTTGGAGAGTTACGAAAAAATGGTAATGCTCGGCACAGGCGTTGATCCTTATGATCCGAGCCTGCCTGAGCCCAGACGCTCAATTCTCAGGCATGGACTAGACGACCATTTGGTTGAAATATTCTTTAAGGGCAGGGTGGAGTTAGAATTCCATTCATGGTATATTAAGCCTCATTGGAAATATTGGACAATTGCACCGCCGAAGAAATAACTCTTGCTGAAAATCAATCCTGACTGACACAACAACATTTTTAAAGTCTTGGCTTATTCCAATAGTCGGGGAATCATATGAACTTCAAGACCACTGCCGACGTTAAGGTTCCGAAGCGGATGATTGAACAGGTCATCGGCCAGGACGAGGCTGTAGAGGTAATAACAGAGGCAGCTTCGCAGCGGCGCCATGTGCTGCTTATTGGAAAACCAGGCACAGGCAAGTCAATGCTAGGATTAGCGTTGGCTGAACTCCTTCCAAAAGAGAACTTGAAGGACATTCTAGCTTTTTACAACCCAAATGATGAATCCCAGCCATTGATTAGGGAGCTCAAGGCTGGCGAGGGCAGGAAACTCATAGAGCAAGCAAAGGTTGAGGGGAGCCAATACTTTAAGTTCCAAAACATCATTATGTTTGTCTTGATTGGGCTTTCTGCGTTAGCCACATGGTGGTCCTTCAATTACTTCTCAAATATTGAAGGAGGTTCAAAGATGCTAGGCGGCATAATGTCAGTAGGCTCAATGATTGGGACTATGCTGCTGGTGGTGGCTTTCATGTTCTTCATGTCCTTTGGGAGAAGGGTTATACAAGAGAAGAAAGTTCCTCCTAAGCTAATTGTTGACAATTTCAACAGGAAACAGGCTCCATTTTTTGATGCCACAGGGGCACGCTCTGGCGCCCTTCTTGGCGACGTGCTGCACGACCCCTTCCAATCTGGAGGACTTGGCACGCCTGCAAACCAGCGTGTTGTTGCTGGAATGATACATAAGGCCAACATGGGGGTCTTGTTTATTGATGAGATAGCTACATTAAGGCCTTACACCCAGCAGGAGCTTCTTTCATCCATCCAGCAGCGCGAGTTCCCAATAACCGGCCAGTCAGAGAGGTCAGCTGGGGCCATGGTCAGAACTGAGCCAGTTCCTTGCGATTTCATCCTGGTGGCTGCTGGAAATGTTGAAACTTTACGGGCGATGCACCCTGCGCTGCGGTCTAGGATTCGTGGGTTTGGCTATGAAGCATTTATGAATGAGTCAATGAAAGACACCCCTGAAAACCGTGACAAGCTGGTTGTATTTGTTGCGCAGGAGGTTATCAAAGACGGTAAGATACCTCATTTCGACAAAGATGCTGTGGAGGAGATAATTGGGGAGGCAAAGCGAAGGTCGCCCAGGAAAGGGCACTTGACGCTTAAGCTAAGGGGTCTCGGGGGGCTTATACGTGCAGCTGGCGACATTGCCAAAAAAGGAAACTCAAAGTTTGTAAAAAGGGAGCATGTCATTGCAGCCAGAAGGCTTGCCAGGCCAATTGAGCAGCAGATTGCAGATGAATATATTGATAGCAAAAAGCAGTATGAAGTTATTATTACAACAGGCGAAAGGATCGGCCGTGTCAACGGATTGGCTGTCCTGGGCTCTGAAGAAGGGTTTTCAGGAATAATCCTACCCATAGAGGCTGAAGTGACTCCTGGAGGCAGGGATAGAAAGATAACTGCAACAGGCAAGCTGGGTGAAATCGCGCTTGAAGCTGTTCAGAACGTTTCTGCAATTGTCAAGAATTTCTTTGGAGAAGACATCAAGGATAAATATGATATCTACGTGCAATTCCTTCAGACCTACGAAGGGGTTGAGGGTGATTCTGCATCTGTTGCAGTTGCCACTGCAATCATTTCCGCACTGAAAAAAATTAAGGTAAAGCAAGACGTTTGTATGACCGGCAGCCTAAGTGTACGTGGCGAAGTGCTGCCAATTGGTGGAGTGACTTCCAAAATTGAGGCGGCAATTGATGCAGGCATCAAATGCGCCATTGTGCCCAAGGCGAACATGGAAGACATTATAATCTCAAAAGATAGGCTTGATAAGATTAAGATCATTCCAGTGGAGAATATTATCCAGGTTTTGACCCACGCCCTTAACTGGGAGGGAAAAGAGAAAGTTTTAAAAGCCATAAAGGAAAAGAGGGTTTGAAAGAGGTGCAAAGAATGGAATTACAGTTGTTCAAGAAACCCAAAAATGTCAGGATTCTTCAGGGTTTCCCGGGTATGGGGGCTTATTGGGACTATCTCTACTGAATATTTAATGGAGCATTTAAAGTTTGAGCAGATTGGCCGCATTATCTATGACGATGCACCCGCCATAGTTGCAATCCATTTAGGTAAGATCATAGAGCCTTTGGGCGTGTATTATTCAAAGGATGCAAACCTTGTCATTGTCCACGGAATC
>CAIWSB010000021.1 GCA_903915225.1 uncultured Candidatus Woesearchaeota archaeon | reverse complement strand
TTTATTTTCCAGTATCCCAGATTGCCTATGGGATGGTCAAGCAGGATTTGTGGATTGCATCAGTGGGGGCAGTGGGGGATTTTAGTGTGCCCTCTTATCTAAGTGAATTCAAGGCAAAATTCCCCGGCTACATTGGGCGTCAGAGCACACAGGAGGCATTGCTTTTCAAAACCCCGCTAGGAAAACTGGTGAATGTGTTCTCGCTTGTGCTAAAGGGGCCCACTAATAGGGTAATGCAGTGCGTCAAGGTGCTTACGAGAATCGAGCATCCAGATGAAATAATGAAGCAAACCTCCAGCCAGGGGAGGTTTGTGTATAAGTATTATGAAAAAAATAGGCATGAGTATGAAAAGCTGCTTCAAATAGCCCTTAAGCAGAAAACCCGCGACAGGCTTTTTGTGTTTGTATACCTCAGCGATAAGCTCAGTCTTACTAGCGACCTCGCCCTGGAACTCATTTACAGGTTCCCCAAGAAGATTGTTGTTGTTGCCAGGGAGAAGGGGGATGAGATGAAGATAAGCCTCCGTTCCCGTGGCGTTCCAGTAAAGGGCGCACTTGAAAAGGCATTGGTTGGTGTGCAAGGCTTTGGGGGAGGGCATGAGAATGCCTGCGGGGCAACTGTGAAAAAGCCTGATTTCGAGAAATTTCTTGAACAACTCAGACAAAATATCTCGGATTAGCGCGACTGTTTCTTGTGCATTTCAGAAATCTCATCAAGAGATGTTATCTCATCAGTGCCCTTGTCTTCCCTTAGGCGAACAATTCTTGGGAATCTCAACGCAAACCCAGACCCATAGGTGGGTGATTTCTGGATTTCCTGGAAGCCCACTTCAACTATAACGCTCGGTTTTACAGTCACGTGCTTGCCTTTGGCGCTGATTATTATGGGGGTCAGCAATTGCGTCATCTCATCAAAAGAGAGCCCCTCTTCAGGCTTCTCTTTAAGCCCTGTTGAGGCCTTGCCCACCTCCGGGAACTCATCGCCATCCATGCATGCCAGGTCATAGCTGCTCAGCCACTTGGCGCGCTTGCCCTCACCGTATTCTGCTCCAATAACCACCAGGTCTATTGTATCAACACTGGGCTTGAATTTTACCATGCCTCCAACCCTTGAACCGGGTTTGTAGGCTGCATCAAGGCTTTTGAACATTACACCTTCATGCCCCGAGGACATGGCTTCATTGAAAAACAATTCAGCCTCTGATTCATTTGCCACAATCTTGGCTGTCGCAGGCTGTATCTTGAGCCTCTGTTTTGGAATAATCTTCTCAACCAGCTCCCGCCTTTCCTTGTAGGGCCTTTTAAGCAGGCTTTTCCCGTTAAGATAAACCACATCAAATATGTTAAGCTCAACCGGAAGCTTCTTCGCCAGCTCATCAATCTTGTACTTGCGCTTTATTCTCTGGCTAATCTCCTGGAATGGGCGGTATTTTCCTGTCGCAGGGTCAAAGCCAACAGCTTCCCCATCAAGTATGAATGATTCTGCCTTAACCTCTTTCTTCACAAGCTCTGCCACTCCTACAAACTGCAAAGTTACATCCTCAAGCCTCCTGGTGAAGATCTTAACTTGACCATCAAACTTGTGGACCTGCATCCTGAAACCATCATACTTGTAATCCACAAGGCAGGGCTGGCCGACTGCCTCAAATCCCCCCTTTACAGAATCAACTTTAATGGCCAGCATTACTTTCATGGGGCCGCCTGGAGTGAGCCCGATATCTGCAAGCCCTCCCAGCGAGCCTGCCTTAAGCGCAGTAGCTATTTTCCCGAAATCATTAGTAATATTATATGCGTCCTGTACCTGGTCAATCATGTTGTTGTAAAGCTCACGCCCCAGACTCAGTGGCTCAGGAATAATTACTTGAACCTCCTTGAGGTTTTTTGAATTGAAGTCTTCAATGCTTTTTATTACAAGCCCTAACTTGGGTTTGCCGGGGTTTTTTGCATCCAAATGTTTTCCGCATGACAGGCATTTCTCCCATATAGGAACAGTTGAGCTGCAACTCGGGCAGGTTGTGAAAACCCCAAGAATGCGGGGCAGGAACGCCCAGGCAATTGCCTCCCGCATGGCACCTTCGCCAATCCCAATCCTAAGGACGCCAAGCAAAGTTCTTGTAATATATTTTGCCTCTTCAGGTGATGCAGAGGTTAATAGTTCCGCAATCAGCCCCACCTTGTGGTTAACAGTTCCCTGGCCCTCCATGGTGGCGATTTTCTGAATGTTCTGGAAAACTTTCTCCACATCAAGCCCTTTGCTGAATAGTGTTGCCTGCTTTTTCTTTTTCACAAGCTCAGCTGCCGTTAGTCCCAGGTCGCCCGTTTCTTTCCAGGAGTCCTTCACTTTATCTCCAGGAATACCTGTGGCAAGCTCAATTGCCTTTATCATTATCTGTGAGGCAACACCAAGAACGCGCGGGTCCCAAATTGGGAAGACTGTGCCCTGGAGGAGAAGGGTTAGCCTCTCAAGCAAGTTATCTGGGGCCTCTGCCAAGAGTGTGGCAATGTAGTAGGTCTTTTCCAGCCTTTTCGGGGTGGCCTCTATCTTATTGTAGGCCTCCACCAGCTTTTTGTACTCCATTGGCTAATAATAGCACCAGGTGGTATAAATATCTTTTTGGGCCCTAGCAGCGCTTGACTCTCTTGCGGGTGTAGAACCGTTCCTTGAGCTTGTCCAGCTTCTCCACAATCCCGCCATACTCCAGCTCCTTGTCCTCGAGCATAGCCGGCCCGGAGAAGCCTTGCTCTCTCATAAAGAGCGCCTTTTGGTTGGCCTTTTTCCTGACTATCTCCCAGAACTGGTTGTCAAAGCAATCCACAAAAGGCGAGAACTTCCCGCACTTGACGTTGAATGCAACGGCACCCACCAATGGCGGGCCATCGAAGTAGCTCACACCAGAGTTAATTGGCACCGGTGTCAAAGGCCCAACATGCCCTCCACGCATGAAACCAGCAACGTAATGGGCAATTGTGAATGGTGATAAAATTTCACCTGTTGCCGGGAACTGCGACTGGGCGCGGACAAGCATTATTGGATCATCCTTACCAACATATTTCCCGGCGATGAGGCTGAGCCTGGTTGTGCAGTTTACAGCAGCCACTTCCCCTGTGGTGCGTGAGAAAACCTTTTCAATTATGTACCGGTGGTTGTTCCTTATCAACGCAACAATATCGTAAATGTCCTCCGGGGCATTGAGTGAGATTATTGTGTCGCTGTCTGTTTTCTCAACATCAATTATCTCAAAGTTGAAGCCCTCGCTCATCTTGGGGCTAAGTATGAGCCCAGAG
>CAIWSB010000020.1 GCA_903915225.1 uncultured Candidatus Woesearchaeota archaeon | reverse complement strand
GTTCCGGTTTCATCATAGCATTCCCCCCATATTGTTCCGGGGTAACTCGATCCCCAATCCCCTGGGTCTGTCTCACCTATATGGTTTGAAGTGGGAGATACGGCCTTCCCCACTAAAATATTCCAGAAATTTTCTAATACGCCAGCTGAAACAACCATTGGGAGCACAGCTAAAACTAGCAGCAGAAGCAAGGGGCCTTTTCTCATTAAAAATCACCTTTATTTTTTATTTATAATTGGACTCTTTATTCTTTAATTATTTTATATATATATCTTTCTATGAATCTGTCTCTCTTAGAATTATGATTACAAAACTCTTTAGAAAGGGTATCGTTGTTCCTCCACTCACTTCTTCAAAATAAACGAAAACTTTATATTCCTGAGGGGAGGATAAGAGATTAAAAAGAGGTTAATCAATGGCAACAAGAAGTGAGAAATTGTTCTACTCGCTGCTAGTTTTTATTCCAATTAGCATATATCTCGGCTTTTTCACAGATAATTCAACCCTGACATTCATCACAGCAACCCTCTCAATAATTCCCTTGGCCCAGCTTATAGGCTATGCCACAAAGGAGATTACCCTGCAAACCACTCCTGCGACAGCTGGTTTTCTAAACGCCACCTTTGGGAACGCTGTTGAACTGATTATTGCCATACTCGCGCTTCGTAGGGGGCTTCTTCAGACAGTCCAGGCATCGCTTATAGGAAGTATCATAGGTAATCTACTGCTCCTTATCGGTCTTAGTGTATTCTTTGGCGGGCTCAAATTCAAGGAGCAAAAATTCAATAAAGTGGCTGTTGGCATATCCTCCACAATGCTCATTATTGCAGTTGTGGGGCTTGCTATCCCAACACTCTTCTCTCTGGCTGTCAGGGCCGACCCATTGCAGGAGGCCATAATCAGCGATGCTGTGGCAGCTGTCCTGGCCATCATCTATTTCGCAGGGCTGCTGTTTGCCTTCTTTACCCACAAACACTACTATGACGCCAGCGATGAGATGAGGGAGCACCATGAGAGGCCCACTATAACCATCAAAACTGCTTCCATAATACTCCTATTCGCAACACTGTTTGTGGCCTTCCAATCTGAACTCATGGTTCGGGATATTGAGCATGCTGCATCTAGCATCGGATTCACCCAGACCTTTGTTGGTGTTGTAATAATTGCCATTCTGGCCAACATTGCTGAGAAAATGAATGCAATTCATTTTGCCAGGGAGAACAAACTTGACGTCGCCCTGGAGATAGGGCTTTCCAGCGCAATCCAGATTGCCCTCTTTGTCGTGCCAATTCTGGTCTTTGTGAGCCGCATATTCAACTTCCAGTTCTCGCTGGTGTTCTCCCTCTTTGAGATTGTGGCCATGTTCTTTGCAGTAATGATTGTAAACTACCTATCTGCAGACGGAAGGTGCAACTGGCTTGAGGGAGCCCAGCTGATCTCAGTGTATCTCATTATTGCGATTGCGTTCTTCTTCGTATAAGTGGGTTTAGTTTGGTCGCACTAGCGCTTGTCAGTTAGTTCAATGATATTAGAAATCAAGATATGGGATGTTTATACCAAAGAATTCAGGAAAAAAAAGAAAAAAACAGAAAAAATTTACGTTGCGCACTTGCCCTCGAGCTTCTGGCCTTCGCCTGTAAAGGTGTAGGAGGCCTTGGTTGCTGTGTCTGTGTATGTCACCGCAACATCATAGCTAAAGGCATCGCCTGCTGTGGCGCAAGTCATGGCACCGTTGCATGTTGTCACCTGGCCTGCACTGAGGCTTAACTGCCCGCAATGTAATGTGGCCCCTCCAACTACGACAACAATATCTGAGATACTGTTCCTCAGATTGTTCCTTACGGTAGTGTTAATCTTGTGGGTTGCTGCAGAAACAGCAACACTTGGGATGGCAATATCAGAGGTCAACCAATAAGAGGTTGTTCCTC
>CAIWSB010000019.1 GCA_903915225.1 uncultured Candidatus Woesearchaeota archaeon | reverse complement strand
TCCACCACTAATTTGTTGAACTTCAAATATGGGAAGTTTGATACCAAAGAATCAGAGAACCGAATAAAAAAGAGAAAAAATAGAAAAAATTTAGGTGGCGCACTTGCCCTCGAGCTTCTGGCCTTCGCCTGTGAAGGTGTAGCCTGCCTTGGTTGCCGTGTCTGTGTAGGTCACTGCAACATCATAGCTAAAGGCGTCGCCGGGATTGACGCAATTTAAAGATCCGTAGCAGCTGGTAACCTGGCCTGCACTGAGGCTTGTCTGCCCGCAGTGTAAGGTGGCTCCTCCAATTATGACAACGACATCAGAGATACTGTTTCTCAGGTTGTTGCTCACGGTAGCGTTAATCTTGTCTTTTGCTGCAGAAACAGCAACACTTGGGATGGCAATATCAGAGGTCAACCAATAAGAGGTTGTTCCTCTGGCTCGCGCTCCCCCGCCGATTCCTGGAATGCCACCCATGACACCCACAACAATCAAGGCGACGATAATTACGACCGCCAGAATAATTAGGTATTCAGTGGCTCCTTGTGCTTTTCTGTTCATTTGTTTCACCTCGTTTAAAATTCGGGTAATGAAAATAAAAAAATGTTAAAAAATTTAAGTGCTAGAGCATCTCCCTTCCAGCCTCTGACCGTCACCAGTGAATGTATACACCTTTTTGGTTTCTGGATCAGTATATTTTAAAGAGACATCATAGCTGAATGCAGAACCAGCTACTCCTCCACCACAGCCTATTGCGTTTTTATACCAGCATTTAGTCTGTTGGCCTGGGAAAAGAGTGTACTGAGCGCAGGTTATTATAAAACCTCCAATAGTAAGATCACCGGCAGTGTTACTCAATTGAATGGAGCCTCGCTGGTTGTTCCTGATTGTCACGTTAAGTGAAGCAGTCGTAGCTGGTGCAACAAATGCTGCAGCATGCGCATAACTTACGATTGCCACATCAGCTGTTGCCCAATATGAGGCAGATGATCTGCTCTTTCCTGCAGCCCCTATGCCGGGGATGCCTCCCATGGCACCAACTACAATAAGCCCAATAATGATAACAACCGCCAAGATAATTAGATACTCAGTGGCGCCTTGTGCTTTTCTGTTCATTTGGTTTCACCTCGTTTAATCACTTTATAAGTTTGGATGAATAGTAAAAAAGTCAATTGTATCAGCTTGTTGAACACCTCCCTTCAAGCTTTTGGCCGTTGCCATTAAATGCGTATATTTTCTTGGTATCTGATTCTTGATAGGTTATTAAGACATCAAAGCTGTAGGAGGTTCCTGTAGTGCAGACAGCCCCCTTGTAATAGCATTTTGTTTGCTGGCCAGGGAAAAGAGTGTACTGGAGACAAGTTAACCCGTAAGTTACCCCATTGCTAACGACGTTAAGGTTGGCTGCACCCGATTGCAAGACAATGCTATTTCTCAGGTTGTTCCTGAGAGTTACATTAAGAGAAGGGTTTAATGCTGCTAGTGGGGAAGCGCCAAAAACAGTTACGCCCACTTCAGCACTTGACCAAAAGGTGGCAGATGTTCTGGTTTTGCCGGCAGCACCAATTCCCGGGATGCCACCCATGGCACCAACAACGATGAGCCCAATAATGATAACAATTGCCAGAATAATTAAATACTCGGTGGCGCCCTGTGCTTTACGGTTCACCTTTTTCACCTCGTTTTTATACCAAATAGGATGAATTCGTGCTCTTTTCTTAGAGACTAATATCCTTTTTAATATCCTAATATATAAAAGTTTCGCTTCTACATCATCGACCCAAAGAAATTGGCGATGAAGTGTCTGAATACAACGAAAGCAATCATGGAACCAACAATAATAATGGGGGCATACCTAAACCCAAACTTGGGCTTCCCTTCCCTTATTGTACCTAGCAGCATGCTAGCCAGTAGTGCAGTCATTATCAGCATTGCAATGGAGAGTTTTGTCAGGAAATCAGCTGTAATGGATATCTCCCCAGCCAGCATACTAAGCCCAAACCCTGCATCTGAAACCCCTGCTTTGGACTGCATTGAGGTAATAACCTTAATGAATTGGATGGAGATGGATAACAGCAGCGGCGCACCAAGGATTATTGTGAACATGATGAAAGATACATAGGTCTTTGTTGAAGTTATGAGGTCCTTCTTCAGGCTCCTGGTCTCATCAATGTCCTTGGCAAGTTCCTCCAGCAGAACTGCAAGCTTGCCTCCAGATCGCATTGCTGTTGTGAACATCTCCATTGCCCGCTCCAGTGTCTCAGATCTAATGCGCTTAGACATCTCAATCAAAAGGTCAGCAAATGATTCAGTGCCAAGTGCCCTGGAAGTAACATGGTTTATCTCTTCGCTCAAGGGTCCAAACTCCTTCCTTGCAGCCACTTTCATAGCCTTATACGGGGTCATGCCTGCGCGGACATTGGCAGCAATCAGTTGAAGAGCGTCAGGAAGCACCTCTTCAACCCGTTTTGTCCTGTCCTCAGCTTTGAAGTAGACACTAAGGTAGGCTATCAACTCTATAAAAATGAAAATTCCTACTGCAATTCCACCAAACATGGCAGTGAAACTCTGCGCAAAGGCAAATGGTACTAGGAGAGCAATTGCGGAGAAGGATAAGGCCAATGTGGTGGCTAGACCAAGGTAAATATCCACATCCAAGGTCTGGCCTGCATAAATCCCCTGCTGCTTTACATTATTTCTATATTTTAATGGCAACAGCCTAGCCAGGGTCAAATAAAGCCTTTTCAAATCACAACAGGCCTCCTGGTTTTCACAAAACCAATTATCGAAGACTGAATCAAGAAGCATATTATTATGAAAATAACGAAGAACTCCTTGGTGATGCCAAACCCAGCGAAACTTGAGAGTATTACCATCAATGTCGCGCCCATGGTGGGGACAGCAACTGCAAACAGCATGTAAATCATTGCCCAAAGATTGAGCTCCTGGCCATAAGACTTTATCTTGTCCCTTTGGTCCATGGTCAAATCCTTAATCAAAGTCTCCAGGGCAGTCTTCAGGGTGGCACCTGACTTTATGGTATTTATCAGTTGCCAAATGGTCTTCTTGAGGAAGTCAGATTTGGACTCAAGTGCCATCTTTTCCAAGGCCTGGTCCAGCGGTGTCCCTGTATTGATTGCTTTAGCAGCCTTGCCAAACTCAATTGACGCAAGCCCGTAATCCTCTTTTGATATATTGACAATTGCGTTGTAAAAAGTTACTCCAGAGCTTATCTGCAGCTTAAGGTCTTTTAGGGCATAGAGCAGGTGCTTATCAATCATCTCCGCCTTCTTCCCAGCCAAAATCTTAGGGTACCTGAATAAAACATAGAAGATGATAGCGAAAATCAAAAAGGCATAGCCAATGCCCTGCAGCAGTGCCATTTGCAACCCTTTACCTTGCTTAAGGTAGAGGAAAATCAGCGGGCCTGCGAATAGCAGGAAGAACATCATGCTATTGGCAAGAACGAGCGAGACAAACTTCTTGTCGTCAAGGTCAAGATCTGCCTCCACAAGCTCATATTTCAAAGATGGCGATATGGCAACAATCTTCTCTGAAACGCCCCTGAAAAGCCTAGACAGCTTCAAACCAAAAGCAGGGGGCAGAATCATCAGGGGAACTCTTTGTGCCATGTTAACCATTTAGAATTGCATCCGCGTTCTTGCCGTTCTTGACCAGATCCAGCAGAAATTGCTTATTTTTGTAATAAACCCTCATTACCTTCCCAACCGGGTCAATGTCCTTCACATTGTTCTTGAGCATCCAATCCAGGATCAACTCTTTTTCCTTTAGGTCTGCCTCAATCTCCTGGGGAGTCATTCCAGTATGCATGTTGAGCTCCTCAATCACCCTGATGCTCTGGTTTGCACGTTCAAACTTATCTGTCCTGGGAAGCCACCTATAGAGGTAGTTTATATCAAGCTGTTCCTTGCCCCCAATGAGGATTTCTGCCAGCTCAAGGGTTCTTCTGAGGCCCTTTCTCCTGTCCCTGTACTGTATCAGAACCAGGTGCAATGACTCGACCTCTGATTTGGGGATTTCCAGGGGTGGCTCCAGGAGCCTTCTTTTCACTTGCTCAACTGTATCAGCATGGATAGTAGTATAAACGCTGTGGCCCGTATGCATTGCCTCAAACATTGTCTCTGCCTGCGGCTTTCTCCTAACCTCTCCCACAATAATCCTGTCAGGCCTCATCCTAAGTGAGCTCACCATCAGGTCAAGCATTGTGACTTCGCCCTGGCCCTCTGGATTCGGGTTTCTTGTTGTCAGTGGCACCCAGTTCCAGTGGAGCTCCTTTGGAAGCGAGATTTCCCTTGTATCCTCAATGCTGATAATTCTCTGGTTTGGAGGGATAAGGGCTGAGAGGGCAGACAGGATTGATGTCTTTCCCGAGGCAGTGCCTCCAGCCACAAGGACATTCAGCTCATACTGCATTGCCTGCCACAAAAATGCCGCAATCTCTTTTGAAAGCGTATTGTACTCAGGTGAAATAAGGTGCACAATGGTCCAAGGATTCCTGGCAAACCGCCTTATGGTGATTGTGTTCCCGGCAGTGGAAATTGGGAACAGAGTAGATGCAACCCTATCACCTGTCAGGAGATGGGCATCCATTATTGGGTTGAGATTGTTTATTTCCCTACCCACCTTGCGCCCTATCTGAGATGACAGATTATAAATCTCCTCCTCGCTGTTCATTTGGAGAGTGGTCTTACACCAGCCATGCTTTTTATGGAAAACAGAGATTGGCTGCCTAACACCATTCACAGCCAGCTCCTCAAGCCAGTTGTCAGCCAGGATAACATCAACAAAACCAAGGCCAAACATCCGATGGAGCATTATTCCAGCCAGGATTTCTATCTTTTCTTCCTCTTTTTTCAATTCCTCTTTTGAAATTTTCCCCTCTTCTAGGATATACTTCTTCAAGGTCTGTTTGGTGGATTGGAAGAAATTCTCCTTCATTGCCTCAATCTTATCATGATCTGTAACATCCTCAATCTCCACAGGTACCTTCTCAGCGAGCTCCTCCCTTACGTTCATAAGCAGGCTTTCTGTTGCCTTGGCAACCTCTGGCATTGTTATCTCATAGATTGGCACGTTCTCCTGGCCGATATCCCAGATTTTGACACTTGCAGGTACCTTATCTGCAATCACAACATAACTGTCCACTAATTTTTTGTCTTCCATTTTATTTGTAAAAAAACTTAACTATTGCAAATATACCTACTGCAACTAGTATTATTGAAAAAACGAAAAATAAAAGCAACTTCCTGCTTCTGTTGACCTTCTTTGGCTTTTCAATAACTGTACAGCCCTTTACCCTAAGCATAGGCCCTCCAACAACCGGATAATAAAGCTCAAGTAAGCCCTGCTTATCAAGTATCCTGGCCCATTCCTCAACTTTATTTATACTAACTTTAAAGATTCCCGCAAGCTCATTTAAGGTTAGGCTTTTTTTCTCCAGCACTGCATTATAAACCTTATCCAAATTTGTACCTATGTTCCCCAAATACCCCGCAGATTTTTCTTGTTTTTCCCCCTCCATCTTTGGAGTGGCTTCTGGCTCAGTCTTACTGGCTTTATTTGGGCTTAACCTATCAGATAGACCCATCTTGTTTCTTGGCCCTCTCAATCACTTTTTGGTACACCTTGAAATCCTCGGAGCTCACAAATTTGTCAATCTCTTCCTCAGGAAGCTTTTCCAGCAGATTGTCCATCTTAATTAATATCTGCTTTATATCATTATCCACTGCCTCTTGTGTCGCGTTAAGTTCAACCTGTTTTGGGTTTTCTTTTTTCAGGCTATCCTGCACTGTTTGTTTGGGAGCATCTTGGGCCTTTTGCGAGTCCTCTTGCTTCTGGTCTTTTACCCCCTCTTCAGGTTTTTTGGAGCTCACAGTCTCAATCTCCTCTACCATCTGATGGAGCCTTTTGATCTCTTCAGACAATAAGCGGTCCTTTTGCTCCAGCAATTTCTCATTCCCCAAAACTTCCCTCAACTTGCCCCCAATGACCTTTATCTCTTCTTCAGAAGTCACAGCCCCATGGGGAATCTCAAAATAAACCTTTTGCGGATCTTTATAAAACCTCTTTTCCTCAACAGGCACCTCTACCGGAATTCCTTGCTTCTCAAGGAACTTAGACAGCTTATATTTGGTAACACCTTTCATTCCCTTTATGGCCAGGAAAAACAACACCAGAATTAAAAAGAGTAGCAGCAGTGCAAAGGTAAGATAAGGCCAAGCGCCGCCTAAGGACATTATGCCCTGCATATTGCCAAAAAATGCCATCTCTTTAAACCTCTTTTTTACTTAAAAATAGATTAGTTAAGGGTATATAAATATTGCTATTCCTCAGCGAGGATAATCCTGCTTTTCTTGACAATGCCGCCGCTTTTTATGCTGATGTTGCCGCCTGTAATGAAAACCCTAGTGTCCGGTGAATAGCCGATAT
>CAIWSB010000018.1 GCA_903915225.1 uncultured Candidatus Woesearchaeota archaeon | reverse complement strand
ATACCGACCCCGCGTCCGGATAGCTTGCTGGCAGTGGGCTTTGTGCTTAAGCCTGATCTTCCGACCAATTTGAGGATTTCTTCTTTGCTCAGCTTTGTACCTGGCTTAACATACCCCATCTCAGTTGCTTTCTTGACTATGGCATCTTGGTCAATTCCATTTCCATCATCCTTAATATTGATTATTACAGAATCCCTGAACTTTTCTGTGCTTATTTCGATTATACCCTCTTCAGATTTGCCATTCTTCTTCCTTTCGTCCGGGGTTTCGATGCCGTGGTCAACAGCGTTCCTGAGAATGTGTACCATCGGATCGTTGATAATCTCCAAAACACTCTTATCCAGTTTTACATCTGTTGCCCTTATAATTAGGTTTATTTTTTTCCCTTGCTCTATTGCAAGCTCCCTAACCATTCTAGGAAACCTCCCAAATATGGTTTCAAGCGGGAACATTCTTTCTTCAAGAACCTCGTCCTGCAACTGCTTGACCAGGAGTTCGGCTTCTCGTAGGTTTCGGCTAAAAACTTTCTCATCAAAAGACTCTTGTAGGGATTTTAGAGTTGATACCTTAGTGTTTAGCTGCCCCACGCACCTAAGCACCTTATCAAGGCTTTCGGTGGGCACGCGAACGCTTTGAACATTGAGCTCGTTTTCTCCAATCTCAACTCTGACACCTTCAGACTTCGATGTAGGGGACTTCAGAGCCTCAAAACCTTTTAACAGGGCTTCGATGTCAATTCCTGGGGGTTGTTTGGCTGCAATCCTTTTAAGCCCGGCCTTGAGCAAATCTTTTCCCTTGAGAATGAAATTTGTGACATCTGGTGAGGGCTTTAGAGTGCCATCATTTATGGCCTTCAGGCAATCCTCAAGAGTGTGGGCTGCATCGGAAAAATCGGTGAGTTCCATAAGCCTGGAGTTGCCTTTAATTGTGTGAAAAAGCCTCATAAGCTCAGGGATAACGCTCAGCTTTTCCGGCCCAAGGCTCAGGGCAAGTTGCTCAATCTTCTCCAACTCCTCGCCGGATTCCTCGGCGAAGACGCCCAAAAATTCCTCATTCATTTTTACCTACTTTTGGCTGAACTCGTTTATTACCCCTACAATATCATCATATTTGAATGGCTTGGTTATGTACTTCTCAGCCCCTATCTTGAGCGCTTCTTCTATCACACTGCTTTCGCCAACAGAAGTAACCATTATCACCTTGGCAGTTTTCTTTATCTTGAGCATGGCTTTCAGGGCTTCCATGCCATTAAGTTTTGGCATAATTATGTCAAGGAAAACCACATCCGGCTGGAACTCTGAGAAAACCTTGATGGCTTCATCCCCATCAGCAGCCTCAGCAATCTTAATCGTAGGGAACTCCTTTAGGTAGCCTTTTATTATGCTTCTCATGAATGATGAGTCGTCGACAATGAGAACCTTCATGTGGCCACCTCCTTTTTGCTTAAACACAGGAGGTGAGTATTTAAAATTTTTGGTGAGGGGAAAATAGAGATGAGAACATAGCTATTTTGCCCCATAAAAATTTATATATCTTCCAGGGGATCTTTCTTTTGGGGCGAGGTTTATGGAAAGAAGAGGAATTCTAATAGCTTTTGAGGGTGGTGATCTTATTGGGAAGAGCACGCAGTACGAACTTGCTTTCAAGGCCATGAAGGAGCTTTACCCGCAGTTTGTGGGCGTTCCTATAAGAGAGCCCGGGAGCTCAGACATTGGTGAGATTGCCCGGTACTTAGTGCTTCAGCATGAGAAGGTTGGAAGAATGCTGCGAATAGTCAAAAATACAAAAGAAATGACTGAAAGGCATCCTTTGCTCTCTAAGAGACTAATCACTGGGGAAGTCATGCGTGACCTTGAGGTTGTTTGTGAAATGCTTGACAAGGGTAAGATTTACACAGACTTTGGCTTCGGCTCTGGGGTTACCTCCAGGACAGAGTCATTGCTCTTCCAGGCAGCCAGAGCGCAGCTTTGGGGCGAAAAGCTGATCCCCCAGCTTCAGGCAGGAAAAATTGTAATGGTTGATAGATGTGGGTACTCTTCAGATGTCTACCAGGGGATTGTGAGGGGCTTGGGGCTTGAATGGATTGAAAAATTAAATGAATTCTCCACCCAGGGCTATAGGCCAGATATGGTAATCCTGATCAACATAGACCCAGACAAAGGGGTGGCTTGGCTCAACTCAAACAA
Organism: uncultured Candidatus Woesearchaeota archaeon; assembly: GCA_903915225.1. Lineage (GTDB taxonomy): Archaea > Nanobdellota > Nanobdellia > Woesearchaeales > B29-G15 > B29-G15. The sequence goes on along the minus strand of CAIWSB010000018.1, from coordinate 416 downwards.
AAGACAGGAGAGGAATAGGCTTGATGTTGAAACCATTGAGTTTCACAGAAAGGTCTATGATGCATATAATCGGCTTCCAGGCATGCTGCCAAAAGAGGTTTCTAGCACGTTCAGGATAATTGATTTTGGTGACTTCCTAAATTTCCCGGAGACTGAATCCATTGAGAAAATCTATGGAGTAATAATGGGCCACATACAAACATATATTGAACAGAACAAAGCCAGAATTGAGTAGCCCTACTCCTCTTCTTTGTTCTCTTCGGTCTGAAAGAAATCGCAAAGCTTCTTACAGTTTTTTACTGATTCGTAACTGACTTTTTGTTGTTGGTGTTGCATCCTCTTTTCAGGTTTTTATCCGCGTCCCTTTTATTTAAAGACTGTTGAAATGAAAAATCGGTTTTGTCAAATATACTTTT
>CAIWSB010000017.1 GCA_903915225.1 uncultured Candidatus Woesearchaeota archaeon | reverse complement strand
GCCTGTCAAGGGGGTTTCCCTGGGAATACTTCTGGTACCAGTCCTTGCCCTCGCGCTTTACCCAGACCTCGAAACTGCTGGAGAGCGCGTTAACAACCGAGACGCCGACGCCGTGCAGGCCTCCCGAGACCTTGTAGATGTTCTTGTCGAACTTGCCCCCTGCATGGAGCTTGCTCATCACCAGCTCGACTCCAGAAACCTGGTAAACTGGGTGTATCTCTGTGGGGATGCCTCGCCCATTGTCAACAACACTGAGCGAACCATCCTTGTGTATGACTACGCTAATCTTGGAGCATTCACCAACCATTGCCTCGTCTATAGAGTTGTCAATAACCTCATAGAAAAGGTGGTGCAGGCCGCGCACGTCAGTTGAGCCTATGTACATTGAAGGGCGCTTCCTGACTGCCTCCATGCCCTCCAAAACCTTGATTGAGCTTATGTCATAACGTTCTGGCATTTTGAAGTCCTCTCACTAAACCCTAGCCAAATTTTGATTGAATTCAGCACGAGATTCAGGCTTATTTTTCCTCTCAAATATCCACAAAAAAAGTATGCCCTGGGCTTTATATATTTTTCGGTTTTATCGAGAGAAAATCAACATTTTTGCATGCCAAGAAAATTGTGTTTCCTGCTGGGAAAATTAACCCTGGAAAGCCAAGCCGTACTGCTCCGGCTGACTCTCCCCTTGGTAGTCAGAATCCTGTGTTGGAACATCTTGGGTAAACAGGCGATGCACTGTGCAGATTATAGGGCAACCCAGTTCTCTGGAATCATAAGCCCTGGCAAAAAGCCCGCCCAGCCTGACCCCATCCTTGTACCTTTTCCCTCCAGTGAGGACCCTCAAGGCCTGCTCGAGATATCCCTCTGGCGTGGCTGCAACATCTGGATGCTTTCTGACATGGCCCTCGAGTGAGCCTTCTGGCATTGCAACACGAGCGTTTCCACTCTCAAAGACAACAACTAGTGTTCCATCCAGAGTTAGTCTCTTTAGCATCAAACCCTCTTAGGACTTGCTGATTTATAAAGATTTCGGTTTTTTGTTACTAAATGGTAACAACATTTATGAACAAATTGTGTAAAGAGCCAAAAAAACCGTTTAGAGCACACCAAAGAAGGTGAGAACCCCAATAAGGATGAAAATCGCCCCAGCTGCCAAAGATATGTACTTTTGCTTAAGTCTCTTCATCAATAAATTCCCTAAAAACATGGCCATCACTGAAAGCAGGATCAGTGCCAGCATAACCCCTGCAAACACCCAAAAGGGATTGAATTGGGTGGCGAAAAGCCCGGCAGCTATTTGGGTCTTGTCCCCAAACTCAGATAGGAAAACCATTACAAATCCGGCTAGGAATGGGTTCTTCAGATGACTTGACTTTTTGCCCTCTTCCTTATTAAGGAGCGTAATTAAGCCGAAAATGATAAACAGCACACCCGCGCCAGTCTTAATCCAATCCCGTGGTATTACCTTTGTTACAACCTCTCCAAGTGCAATTGCCAGACCATCTGCAAGTGCAAATGCCAGCACAACCCCAAGGAGGAGCTCAGTATACTTCTTTGTGCGCGATGAGAGTGTGAGAACAGCAAGCTGTGTCTTGTCGCCAAGCTCAGCAAGCCCTATAGTGATGAGCGGAACCAAAAAATCCTGAATCATGCCCTTCAAAGGATGTAACTTGTATAAAAGATTTTCTAAGAATAAATTTATTAACACTTAAACCCAAGCCAATCAAATGATAAAGAAGTTGGGATTAATTGTTCTAATTATTCTCATTGGCCTGATTGCTGTTGGCATTGTTGAACGTAAGGCAATCCTCGGTTTTCCCGGCAAGATATTGCCTTACAACGGGCGCATTGTAAAGCCAGTGGCATTATACTGGATAGGCTCTGGCTATGGCTCTAGGATAAACCCGCTAACACTTAAGAAAGAGTTTCATTCAGCAGTTGATTTCGCCTCGCTCCAGGGCATGGCTGTGAGGGCTGCAATGGATGGCAAAATTAAGAGAATTGAATCTAACGACCCTTCCTTGGGCAACTTTGTGGAGATTGAGGATACTGACGGCACGTTCACGCTTTATGGGCACATGAGCCAGTTTGGGGATATTGGCATCGGCAGGGGAGTTGGTGCAGGCTCAGTCATTGGCGCAGTGGGAAGCACAGGCAAGAGCACAGGGCCGCACCTCCACTTTGGATACACGGACAAAAACCATGTGCCGAAAGACCCATGCGAGCTGCTCCGCATCTGGAACCCTATGTGCAAGTCCAATATGATCTAAACCTATTTGTGCCCGATTATCCCAGATGATTTCTCCTGATATACAAGCCCCTTGAACCCGCACTCTGCAAGCCTCCTGGAAATCCCCGTGTGGAACTCGTTGCCCTTGGTTTTCTTTGGGCATGGGCAGTAATGGTAGAGGATGCCCTTGGGGCTTAGAACCTTGAAAAGCTTTTTGTAGAAATCCCTTGAGTAGAGCATTGGCGAATACTTGAAAGTTGGAGGGTCATGGATAATCCTATCAAAGAAACCGGGCTTGAAGCTGTCAATCCCCTCAAATGCATCGCCCTGGTGTACAGTTATTTTCTTATTGTTGAAAAGCTCCTCTGAGTAGGGGTTGAATGATGCCAGGAACAGCACATTCTCGTCAATCTCAAATGTGTTCACATGGCTTGCTGATTTTGAGGCAGCAATTGCAGTGTAGCCAATGCCGCAGCATGTGTCAAGGAGTTCCCCATGAATCGGGTTTATTGATTCAATGACAGACATCACATCCTCTTTAGGGGAAATGAATGTGTAGCGGTGCATCGGAGTTGAAGATAATGTAAAAGTGGGCCAGTCTTTTGTGGGCATCAGCTTGTAGTAGAAGTTGGTTTTGTCAGAAAAAAAAGCAACCTTTTTCACAGCCCCCTCATCGATAACATAGCACACACTCTCCTTAAGATTTTTGAATTGCTCCTGGGGAATTTTCTCACCGTGGATTAAAGCAAACCCTTCTTCAACAGAAATCTCCTCATGCGAAATTCCCAAATCCAGAGTCAGCTTTATTGTGCCGCTGGTTGTGCTGGCTATTAAGTCAGCCTGCTGTTTTGTGAATATTGGCCTCATTTTCCAAACAACCCCTTGAGCACAACAGTTGCATAGCTCCCCTTTGGAAGCTCAAAACCAATTGTCAGCTTTCTGGCGTTCTGGTTGAGCTCATCAGGCTCAGGTGTCCCAACAGCAAGCCCTTTTGGCACCAGCAGCAACGGGCGTTCATACCACATGAAGAAATTCTGAGTGTCTTTCTGGATGTCAAAATCCTTTAGCGCAACCCCTTCTCTTATCAGCACCTTGTTAATCACTGCAAGCTCGCTCTCTGGATAGCTGGAGCGTGGGGCAACCATCCTGAATGTTTTTGGCAGCAATTCAACCTTTGCTTTGTCAACGCCCTTGAAGAAACTTAGCAGCCCCGCGCTGTATTTCACAGAGAAAACCGAGCCGTGCATCACATCCTTGACAACCTCTTTAACACACTCATTCCAGAGGTAGCTCTGGTATGCAGAAACAAACAGCTCCCTCATCTTATGGGGGATTGCCTTGTATGCCTCAAGCCAGCCTGCGCGCTTGTACTGGGAAATGATTTTTGCAAAGAGCGGGTTTT
>CAIWSB010000016.1 GCA_903915225.1 uncultured Candidatus Woesearchaeota archaeon | reverse complement strand
CTTCATAAGAAAGTTTAAATAAAATGAAATAGGGAATCAATTATGGAGAATTACCTTCTATTGAAAAAAAAACTTGAGATTTTTGAAAAAGATAAAATAGGAGAAATGCCTGGGAATGAAGAGGTTTGTGATTTTGTTACTGCCGTTTGGGGTTATGAATATGATGTTGTGGTTCTTGTAAGAAGGTTTATTGACAAGAAAAATAAAAAAGAGATAAAGGAGAAGTTAATGGCTCTTCCGAATATAATGAAGTCTATGAAATCTCGCTTTGATAAATTAAATTTTAATGAGAAAGACATAAATGAAATCAAAGGGAAAAATAGATTTATCAAACTATTTGAACTTTATTCAGTTTTAAGTGAAATAATCGATAAGTGCTAACCCCTGTGTGCACTAAATCTCATGCAAACATTTTTATACCAGTTGCTTCTTTATAAGAGAGGTAAAACCAAAAGAGAGGTGTTAATCGTATGGTAATGCAGGCCGGTCAGATGGACGCAGTAATTCTTTCAATAATTATTGGTACCTTAGCTGCAATTGTGTACTGCCTTAGGGTTCTGGTAATAATGGAGCGAAGGGTTGCCAGGATGGATGAGAATATCGTGAGAATCACAGAAAGGATTTTCAGGGAAGAGTTGAAGATAGAAAGGGAAGAGAGAAAACTGGAAACCAAATTCGGGGCTAAGAAGAAAAGATAGGCATGGACTATAGGGAGACTGCCGGGGCGATTAAGGCCCTAAAAATCCAGGGCGCCCAACAAATTGCCCTTGCGGGGGCAAAATCACTTTCTGGATGTAGGAGTATTGAGGAGCTTAAGCGGGCTGCGGCACTATTGGAGGCTTCCCGACCAACTGAGCCTTCACTTAGAAATGCCCTCGGGTTTATTTTGAGCGGTTTCTCCAAGGTAAATTTCCAAAGGCAGCTAAAGGACAAGATTGCCCACGTTGAGAATTATTTTGAGAAGGCAAATCAAGAGATTGCGATGTGTGGCGCAAGGCTGATAAAACAGGGTTTTGTTGTTTTCACCCATTGCCATTCATCTGCCGTGATGGGGATTCTTATTAAGGCCAGGCACAATGGTATAAAATTCATAGTGCACAACACTGAAACACGACCATTTTTCCAAGGCAGGGTAACAGCCAAAGAGCTGGCCAGGGAAAATATAGAGGTTGTACATTTTGTTGATTCGGCAGCAAGGCAGGCTCTGAAGAAAGCAGACCTTATGCTTGTGGGGGCAGATGCAATCACCTCTGAAGGGTTTGTCGTGAACAAGGTGGGCACAGAGATGTATGCAGAAGTTGCAAATTCATACCAGATACCGGTTTATGTATGCACTCCCTCCTGGAAATTCGATGGGAAGACGAAGTTTGGGTTTGAGGTGGAGCTTGAAGAGCGGTACTCCAAAGAGGTTTGGGACAAACCACCGCGCGGAGTGAGAATAAGCAATGTGGTGTTTGACAAGACCCACCCAAGATTGATAACAGGGATAGTTTCTGAGTTTGGCGTAACGACACTTGCTGATTTTATTGACCAGGTTAAGAGCACTTACGAATGGATTGTGTAACTGAGCTCTTACGTTTCTTCATCTTGGCAACAAGCTTGGAATTGTCGCAGCTGTTGAGGGTTGCGCCGCAATCCGGGCATTGGTAGTTTGTACCAAGCGCTTCCTCCAGCCCTAAGGCAACGCACTGGTTTGGGCACTCATAAGAACCGCTCTCTTGCTCCTTTTTGATCCTCTTGTCGAGTCTAGTTAATTCCGATTCCAGAATCTCTTTGTAGAGATATTTGAACCTCTCTGCCCTCAGGCTCCAAAAATACACATACCATCCTTTCTTCTCATCCTTTTTCTTTTTAAACTGAAGCAGGTTTTGTTGCTGGAGCCTGTAGAGCTTGTTTCGAACAGAGTTAATGTCCTCATGGAGCAGCTTGGCCAGCTCAAACTCCGAGACCTCATTATGTGACTTAAGAGCCTCAATTAGTGGGAGCACATCAAACCCAACTCTGGCACTGGCCACTTTCTTTATGACTTCAGAAGAGATGCGGGGCATTTGAGAAAGGGAATGAAGACTTTTATTAATAATTTTGCATTCCGCCAAATAAAACCAAGAAGGGCGTCAAATATCTGTCTTATTCTCTTTAAAAATCCCTATAAGCTCGTCAGTTATTAGCCCTTTCTGCTTCACAATGTCCAATGAGGCCATGAAACACTCCCCTGTATCCTTCAAATCATCGGGGCTGATAAAGAACCAATCCTCGCGCCCAAACTTTATCCCTATCCAGGGCTCGGCCCCTATTTGGCTTGAGAACTCCCGCAGCAGGCGAATCTCCTCTTTAGGGAAATACTTGCTATTTTCCTTTGTGGCCTTGCATTCAATGGCCACCATTCTCTCTCTATTTCCGGCTAATAAATCTGGGCTGGGGTAGCGAGAACAGCCCGAGCCTGCAACACGCACGCAAGGCCAACCCTTGCCCCAGAACCTGTGCACGAGTTCACGCTCTGCATTTGTCCCCTTGGCCTTTTGGTTCATGGGATGAATAATATTGCCCCCCAATAAAAAGCTTTTTATATTGCCAAGCCCCAGGCAATAATATGCCAAAACGGGGAATCCCACCACATTCAATAGGCCGCATGTTTGGTAAGATGGGCAGCCTGAGGGTTTCCAAGGCCAGCAAGCAGGCCCTTGCGGTGCAGCTTGAACAATGGACCACGGAGATTGCTAAAAGAGCGGTTATGTACATGAAACATGCCCGCAGAAAGACCCTTCTGGAAGAGGACGTGGAGCGAGCAATAGAGGATGTGTTTAGACATTAACAACCATAAAATCCTCGGCGCAGGTAACATTCTGGAATAATTCTTTGGCGTTGTCTAGAATCTCTTCGGTGGTTTTGTAGCGCTGGCTGAAATGGGTTAGTATTAACTTTTTCACATTGGCATTGTTGGCGATAAGTGCCGCCTGTTTTGCAGTGAGGTGCCTGTACAGCTCAGCCTTTTCCTCATGCTCGTTAGCAAAAGTCGCCTCACACACCAGCAGTGAGCAATCCTCTGCCAGCTTTAAACAATTAGATGTAAGGCCCGTGTCTGATAGGAAACATATTGAGCGGCCCGGCTTTATCTTGCTCACATCATCCGGCTCAATGGTTTTGTTGCCATACTTAATTGATTCCCCGCGCTGGAGTTTTCCCACCAGCGGGCCTTCTGGGATTCCAATTTTCTTGACCTTCTCCATAAGGATTTTTCTGGCATCCTTTTCCTGGAACCTGAAACCAAGGCAAGGCACACTGTGCTTTAGGGGCATTGCCTGGAGCGAGAATTCTGTGTTTTCAAAGAATACTCCAGATTCAACCTCGAGAACCTCGTAATCGAGGCGCGCCTCAAAAACAAAGGCCTCAAGTATCTTTGCAATCATGGCCTTACTACCCTTGGGCCCATATATCTTTAAGGTTCCGGAATATTCCTCTGAGCCCAGCGTCTGAATGAGCCCCGGCAGGCCGAAAACATGGTCACCGTGCCAGTGGGTTATGAGAATCTTTGTGATGCTGCAGGGTTTAACCCCTGCTATCTTGAGCTGCCTCTGCGTGCCTTCACCACAGTCAATGAGGATACCCTCCTCATTGTAGATCAGCAGTGCTGCGCTATGATTCCTTTGCTTTGTGGGTACCATAGAGCTAGTGCCCAAGAATATGAGTTTCATCACTGAGAAAAATCCCGCTTAGAATAAATACTTTTTGCCATGATGGCATGGAAGCTCTCTGAAAGCCTTTCCTCATAGGCGGCCTTTGTCTCACCCTCACCCCTTTCATTTGCTAGTAGTTTAAGCAGCTCCACCACCACCTCACGCTCTGCATCACCGAAGATTTCCGTGCCGCTTTTATGCTCATCAATCAACCTGGCCTCTATCTCTTCTGCAGATGCAAGGTCAACCTTGACCTGCTCAAACTCCTTGGCAGTTAGCTCAGAGGTGTTTTTCATAATAAAAAAAGCCCCATTGTCATACCCTCTCTTGAAAACCGAGTTAAAGTCAATCTCCGATGGCTTCCCGCTGGACAGGGTTCCTGCAACCCGAATCAGAACGAGCTTGTCCTTTACAGTCGGGTTTAGGCTTTCCAACAATGATTCCCTAACCTGCTCTGGCCCTTTATTATTACTATCTATCTGTATGTTTACTGTGTCTATAACTTTCAGGCCAAGTAGGTCGGGATGAATTTTTCCATCTGCAACCTCGCAGACAAGCATACTCCCTGTGCCCAAGGATTCCATCTCCTTAAAGTTGTTTGGGAACAAAGGCCCCGGCACTGCGATGATTCCCATGCCTTCCTTTTCCTTAAGCAAGGGTTCATGCACATGCCCGCCAGCATAATAGCTGAAACCGCGGGGCAGGAATGTTAATGACAATGAATCCATATACTCATAGCCCGCTGGTTTGTATTCAGATAGGGTTGAATGGAAGATGAACACCTTAAGACCCGGCTCCCGTTCCAGACTGTCCCGTTCCAGTGTGCCGTACGTGTTGCTCTCAAGGGTTCCCCTGCGCCCAGGCAAACCAGTGAGTTTTACACCTGTTTTTTCATCAACAGAGAAACTCAGCCGAAGCTGCCCATTTTGAATCTCGCCCCGGGCAACATTCACCAGAAGGCCCGCGCCCTCAAGCACATCCAACATTGTTTTTCCAGAGGGGGAGAAATCATGGGAGCCTGCAACTGCATAAACACGGATGTTTGCCTCCTTCAACTGCTTTAGCCCAGACACAACTTCCTTAAGGATGTCAATTGAGGGCAGCGAAGTGTTGAACAGGTCGCCTGCAATTAGGAGAAATTCCACTTTCATATCAATGCAAACTCCGATGGCTTTTTGGAATGCCTTAAGGTTGAGCTCCCTTAGCCTGTACTCACGCCAGCCCCCAAGGTGGCAGTCTGCAATGTGGGCAAATCTGAATTTGTTTGCTTTAATTACCCCCATGGCAAGCCAAAAGCAATTGCAGGTTAAATCCTTTTCGGGGGAGAAAAATATAAATACGGCCAATGGCAAGGGGTTTGCATGTCAGAAGAGCTTAAGGAATGGACCCTCAACTACTTCAGGTATAGGAAATCTGCCATGGGGGAGGATTATGAAATAGTGGATACGGGGAAAGGTAAGGTTGAGTTGAGGCACAAAGATAGCACAGAGCTTGTATTGTGCGCAGAATCTCTAAGTAGGCCAGGGAAATTTAGTGGAAAACTCACAATAGTTACCCTTAACAAGAAGCCAAATGTGGAATTTCTAACAAAGAATTGGAAAGACTTTTGCATACCAAATTTGAGGATATATTTTACAGACCCGAAGAACCCCCATCAAAAATGGGTTATTTCTCCACTATTGCACAGCAAGATATGCGAAGATGGGAACCTAAAGGCTTCATTGAAGTCCATGTCTGAGGCTGCAACCCAGGTGGAGTGAGAGTCACCGACTGGGCATTAGAAAATTTTAAATACCTTAATTGCACTTACCTCAAACATGACAAAAATGAAAGAAGCATTAAAGAAATTCGTCCAATGGATTCGCATTCACCGCAAGAAGATAATGGTTTTCATGTGGCTCATTTTCCTGGTGGGATGTGGGCTTATCATCTCCAACTCAAACCGTATCCTTGTTGGATACTCAACTTACCAAAAGATGGAGGCCAGCAATTACTCTCTTGAGCAGTTTGGGGCAGAGGTTACAAAACTCAGGGCACAACTTGTGGGGCTGGCCAATGAGCGAGACCAGTTGGCTGGTCAGCTGGAGAACACAAACACTGAGCTGCTGAAAACTGACCAGCAAGTAGTTGATATCAACAAAACCCTGGTAAACACAAAGCTTACAGCTGAGCAGCAGGTTAATGCAACAATAGCAAATTATGCGGCAAAGACAGCAAGCTTCAAGCAGGAATATGACGCAAAGGCAGCTGCCTTGAACCAAGAGTATGCGACAAAATACAGTGACATGACCGAGCGGCTCAACGAATACAAAGACCAGCTTGATGCCTTGGAAGAGAGTTATAATAACCTTGTCAAGAACACAGCCATATCCATTTGCTGCAAGCAGAAGCTGGATAACCCAGATATTGATTATTACACAATCAAGAACGACAAGATAACCTGCGCAGTGGATAGGGGCACCACATTGCATTGTACCTTCGGATAAATGGGTAAACTCATTTTTGGGGTCGCTTCCCTCGGATTAGGGATTTTCTCCCTTTTTTCGGGAATTATTCTGAATGTTATGTTCGGGGGCGGAATTATCCCGGGAAATACGACCGTTCGTACCTTGCTCTGGCTTGCCAAAAATGGGCCGATATGGCTAATAATTCTCCCATTGTTAAGTATTATTCTTGGGGTTTGGGGTTTGGTCAAAGGCATAAAACAAAAGAACAATAAGTTGATAATCCTCTCTGCACTGGGAATGGGCCTCTCAGCCATACATCTAGCATGGGGATTCCTATTTAGCCCTGCATGGATAAGGCTCTTTGCTCTAGCCCCCTTTATTTCGCCGGGCTATATCTAAGCCAATAATCGCAAAGAATATAAACAATCGGTAATTCTAACAACTCTAAAGTGGTGGAGATAATTGGCGTGCCTTTGGGGGATAAAAGGCTAGAGGAATTTGTAAGAGTGCCTTGGGAGCTTAATGCAAGGCTTGACGGGCGTTCAGTTGAAAACCGTAAATATTGGCGGACCCCACTTAGGCTTGAGCTTCTTGGCACTAAATTCCCAGGAATAAAGGCAACTGGGCTACTTACTCCGGAGCATCCATACCATCAGCACGCAAGGGTTATGCACTGGATTGCCAAGGATCATGGAAAACTTGTAGGAAGAATTTCTGCAGCATTTAATACGATGACTATCCAAAAAGGAAAAGAGTTTGAGACTGCTGGATTCTTTGGGTTCTTTGAAACCACTGAATCCAAGGAAGTGTATTCTGCCCTTATGAATGAGGCAACTGAGTGGCTCATTAAGCATGGCTGCACCAGGGTAATGGGTCCGGGTGGGTATTCAAATGCCACCTTTGAACCTTATCAGGGAATACTTATAGAGGGATTTGACACACCGCCTAGCGTGGAGCTAACCCATAATCCGCCTTTCTACGGAGAAATAATGGATGGTATGGGATTTACTAAAGCAAAGGATTATGTCACTTATGATTTCAAAATAGGTGAAGTGGAAGGAGATTATGATAAACGGGCAGGGCTTATGAAGAAATGCAAAGAATCAGTTAAGGAAGCAGGGTTAATTATTCGGCCATTAAACAAGGCACACCTAAAAAAGGATATTAAAATCCTGGCAGATGTTTACAATGAGGCCTGGAAGGACAACTGGGGGTTTGTGAACATCACTGCAGCAGAGGGTGAGGCAATGGCTGATTCATTGGAATCAATAGTTGTTCCCGAGCTAATACTTTTTGCTGAGCGGGGTACAGGCGTTAATGCAGAGCCCGTTGCAATATTCGGTGGAATTCCTGACCCAATGGCAGTCAATCGCCCTGTCTGGCCAAAATATAGGCCATTAACCAGCATTGCAAATAATGAAGCCCTACGGATGGTCAAGACACTGGTTGGGCATCCCCCCCATATAAGAATAATGTTTATGGGAATAAAGAAGGGTGAGAGAAAACGTCCGCTAGCAGGTGCCCTATTTTACGGCCTTTACGACATCTTGGTAAAGCGAGGTTACAAAACAGCTGATGCATCGATACTTCTAGAAGATAATCTGGATGTCATTAACCTCAGCAAAGGCTTTGGCGGAAAGTACGCCAAACGCTATAGGATTTACCAAAAAAACCTGTGATTTACTTGCAGTCCTCAGGGCATGACTTCCTTGTTTCTGCGCAGGGGCAGCCAATGGCTAGGCAAACAATCTCTTGGCAGATGCCATCTCCACATTTATCTTTGCATATTGGCTCGCCCGGTTCTTTTGGGCAGGTTGGCCCGGAACATGGGCAGTCCTCTTCCCATGACCGTATGCATTTCTGTTTGGATTCGCACCAGGAATAGCCTGCTGCAATGAGGCATCCGTGCTCATCCTTATCCCCACCTATCAATTTTTGAGAGCATTCCTCCTCCCAGGGCCTTATGCATTGTTGCTTTAGCTCACACCAGGAATAGCCGGCCGAGGGCCTGCAACCATGCTCGTCAGCATCGCCACCCAACTGAGGCTGTTCAGGGACCCTGGAACAGGCGGAGATGAAAACCAGACTTATAAACAAGAGTATTAACATTTTTTTCATTGGAATCACCTGAAATCCTGAATGCGATATACTTTTTAAATTTAGCCCAGGTTTCAATCAGATTTGAACTTATCCAAGAGAAAATTAATTAAATCCCCTCCTTTTTGTTGGATTATGGATAAGGTTTATAGAAATATTGGATATGGTTTGCTTTTTGTTTCGCTCATACTGCTGGCCGCAGGGCCGGGCGAGTTTGTTGCCCCTTTAATTTTTTTGCCTGGTTTTTATGTGGGGCTCTACAATTTCCTTCTCGCTAAAGGAATGTATGCAGTCGCACTATTCTTCATATTTTTATTTCTAGATACGCTTTTGGCCATATGGGGGGTTTTAATTTCTATAGAGCTTATTCGAAAAAACAAATATCTACCCCTATTGCTCCATTGGTGGTACTCATTGGCGGGAATTAAGCTACTATCCTTTCTCCTAAACCTCCCTTCAAAGATATACAATTGGGGCGACCTTATTGTAGGAATTGCTGTTTTGGTTCTGCTATTTAGGGATAGCCAATTCTCATTATTAATTCAGAAAAAGGCAAAGTAAGTCCCCTACTAATGAATTATAACTTTATAGTAGTTAATAACCGAAATGTTTAAAAATCTACTCTCTTAGCCTCTACCTATGGAGCCGCGGTATCAAAGACAGTACGGTCATTGCTTTACACAAGTTGCACTCAATGATTTTGACACTGCGAGGATAGTGTATCTAACTGCTCTTTTTGAGGGTCAACCAGACAATAAACTCCCCAACTTTGATAAGCGATTTCCGCTTTACAAGGCTCAGGGAACATATATCCCCTTAAGAGACAAAGCAGTTGTTTGCAGGGGCACAATTGCCGAGTTGGCGAAGGAGATAAGAAGAATTAAATCTAAGCCACAAAGGGAAGAAAAACTCGAAGAAATCTTGGCAAATTTTTTCCAACTCCTGGGAGAGCCTCAAGAAGATGAACCCTCCATGTTCAACGATTTGAGGGGTTTAGGGCGTATCCTGAAGGCCAATAAAAACATGATATTGAGCATGTCATATTCCTTAGATTCCTCAATGGAAGCAGCGAGAAATGCATTGATAAAGGCGGGTTTTGTCCAGTTTGACTGTGTGCCTCCCAATCAAACATTTGATGGAATTCTGAAGGATATTCTTCCCGGGGAAATTTTATAAATCTCGGCAGAGTATCATCCATTATGGAGGTTTCTATTGTTATCCCCGCGTACAACGAGGGCAACCGCATAGGCCCGAGTCTGAAACGCGTGATTGAATACAGCGATAAACACTTTTCCGATTATGAGGTTATAGTTGTGGACGATGGGTCAAAGGATAATACTATAGATGTTGTCACAAAGTATAGGAACCCCCATCTCAGGTTATTAAAAAACGGAACAAACCGGGGAAAAGGTTATTCAGTGCGCAGAGGCATGCTCCAAGCCAAAATGCCCTATGTGCTCTTCTCAGACAGCGACCTGGCAACGCCCATCGAAGAGATTGAAAAGCTTGCATGGTTTCTTGATAGGGAGTATGACATTGCATTTGGTTCGAGGAATGTGAGGGGCTCAGAGATTAGGATAAAACAGCCGTGGTTCAGGATTCTGGTTGGCAGGGGGTTTGCCCTTCTGGTGAATTTAATTGCAGTCCGCGGGTTTAGGGATACCCAATGTGGCTTCAAGGTTTTCAAGAAACGTGCAGCAAGGGAGATTTTCAGGCGCTGCCGGCTTGACCGATTCTCATTTGATGTTGAGGTGCTTTTTATTGCCAAGAAACGAGGCTATAAAGTAAAGGAAGTGCCAGTTGTTTGGATTGACAAAAAGGGCAGCAAGGTGGACCCGGTAAAGGACTCTTTGAGGATGCTCAGGGATATTTTGATTATCCGCCTTAACAGCCTTAAGGGGATTTACAGATAACCTCGTTTGTCTAGGACGCATTCTTTAATTATCCCCCTATTTAAAAAGGAAAAGAATATATACTAGTAGTAATAAAAAGTATACTGATATGCCAAAAATGGCACTAACAATTACATCTAAAGTATATTCTGTTAGGCTTGCGAGGTTGAAAAAATGAGGGCATCAAATGTTTTTGTTGTCTCCCTTGCGATACTTGCTATTGTCGCCATAGTTGGAATTATTAGTGTAAATCAGGAGAAAAACGCCTGGGTCTATGATTCCAGCACAGGCGTGATAGTTGGCCAGGCATTTGCCAATAACAAAGTTATGCTCATTGACGGTGGTATAGCTCTGAACAAGGCACCCACCACAGTTCCAAAGGCCACTTCAAAACCCACTTCTGTGCCCCCCTCAACCCAGAAGCCGACCCCTACTACTGTTAAAACAACCACGAGTATACCCACAACTTCGGTTCTCAAAACCACTTCTGTGGTAACCACTACTAAACTTACCACAGTTTCCACAACAACTATTACTCCCAAGCTAATTGATGGCAAGACCTGCACTCAAGACAGCAATTGCCAGAGCGCCCATTGCGGCTATGCGGGCGTTTCCTCCACAAAGCTTTGCTTCGCTCTGAAAACAAATGGCAACCGCTGCAATGCCAACACAGATTGCCTAAGCGAGTACTGCGTTGGTTTAGGGTCTCAAAAAACCTGCCAATGCAAACCCAACTGCGGCACTGGCTTAGATATGAAAAATTGCGGTGCTGATGGCTGCGGGGGAGTCTGCGGAACATGCATCACGGGATATTCTTGTGATAATATCCAGGGAAAATGTAATTCCCTAGTAGCCGGGACAATGTATGCATCATATTCTCCATCCAAGCCAAAGGTTTACCCCAACCCCATAACCCCGAGTGGAACCCTATGCCTGGCGGGTGTTGATGGGGGGGAATGGAGCTTGTATAATCTGGGGGGAGATTTAATAGATAGTGGAGACATTTCAGTTACAGGCGCCACAAAAATTTATCTTCCCGGTGGCTTACCAAATGAGCCCCTTCTGCTCAAAACACCTACTGGAATTGTTGCATTTACTATATCAAGTACCGGCTCTCCAGGTGGAAGCTGCTCAAGCACACCCGGCGTTCCACCTGTAACAACCCCCCCTATCCAAACAGAAGGATGGGTAAAGGACCAATACAAATGCGAGGTGGATAAGTATAATACAAAAACACTGTACCAATTATACCAATATTTCCCCGCAGGAAATGGTATTGAAGCTGATATTGAATGGAAACAAAAGGAAATATGCAGATATGGCTGCGATGAGATTAATGGCGGATGTGCGTTATATAACGCCAATTACCCCGAAGCCCAAGTAAATAAATGCACAGATAATTTTGAATCAACCTTCACAGTCACAAGGGGAACTTCAGGTGAAACTTATAGGGGTTCTCCACGGCCATGCGTACTGAACGGACAGATGAATTATTGCAATCCCGCAAGTGGAAATTGTTTCGAAACACTTCATACTACAAAGCCAGGCCGAACTGTTGTCCTTGAGCCTACACCTGCACCTGTTGTGACCCCACCCCCAATACAAATTCCGACAATAGACGGAACCTATTGGATATTTAGTTGCATAGGTGGGGATTCGCATCAGTTGAGGGTATCTGGCGGGAAGCCAACATGGATAAGATACCAGACATGCCTGGATAGTTGCAGTAGTGCAACTGGCCTGTGCACAGATGCTGAGTGCGTCAAGGTGGGGGGAGAGGATATCTATACTCCCGGGGTTTGCTCTGTAAGGAGTGGTAGAACAGAGAAGGACGTATGCAATGGCGAATCTCTAAGAGAATACTATTGTAAAAACCAAGGTGGTGGTTTTATTTGTGATTTTAATTCAGTGAGATGCCCCAATGGAAATTGCATAAAAGATCCCACTGGATTTGGCTACTGTGAACCTGCAACAACAACAGCATAAAAAAGGTGTATAAAAATGGTTAAGAAAAAAGAGCGAAACAATGAGAATCTCTTAGTATATGTCTCGTTAGGGCTTCTATCTTTAGTGGCAATAGTGGCAATAATTTACATGAGTAATGGTAAGGATATACTCTTAGGCAATGCTGTGAAAATAAGCGAGGGCCAAACCCGATGTGTAAGCATATTACTGGGGCTTGGAGGCTCCCGGGTGGAGGTTTACCGGGGAGGCAGATGGGTCTTTCAGGAGACGTGCTACAAGGGATGTTCGGGAGGGAAATGTATCACATGCACTCCCAAAACAGAGTACAAGTGTGATGATACTGTTACCCTGCAAACTATTACAACAGAAAGGAACTGCAGGGCCCCAGCAAGTTACAGTCGGTGCCCCTTTGGGTGTGACCTGAGGACCAATCGCTGCGCCCCCAGCCCTCCACCGCCGCAATGCGTTGATTCTGATAATGGTATTTATTCAGATATTCCGGGCAAGTGTGCTGTAAGCGGAACACCCCTATTTGACAGATGCGATGGGGCGCTAAAAATTAATGAGGCCTACTGCATTAGTTCAACTAAATGTGCCTACAAAAATGTGATATGTGCGGGGTTTAAGAAGTGCTTTCCCACTAGTGGAGGGGATTACTGCAAATAAAAACCTGAAAAAATAGTTGGGATAAAGAGGTGAAATTGATGGTAAAAAGAGAGGAGAAGAAAAAAAATGAACTTAACCTATTTTGGATGTGCGTTGCCATTGTTGCCATAGTTGCAGCAGTGGGAATTGTGAGCTTGATAAATACAAGTTCAAACAGTGTTCTAGCCGGTCATGCCACATGCGTGACTTCATCAAAATACAGCTGCTCCGGGAGCACCCAGGTTTTGACTCAAGTCAATTCAAATTGTGTTAAAATGACAAGCAACACAGCTTGCCCGGGCGGGTGCAATAGCGCCACGGGGCAATGCAAACCTGTAACAACAACAGTCAGATCAACCACACGGGCAACAACTATCTCAACGACGGTCAAGACAACCACACGACCAACGACCTCAACATCAGTTTGCCCATCATCAACAACCTGGAAATGCTCGGGAACTTATGAGGTAATGACCGTAACACAGAATTGCCAGACCCAGACATATCTCCCAGGGAATTACTGCCCCACGCCTGGGTGTAATCCCAGCACAGGGAGATGCTACAAGGTTTCAACCACAACATCTAGGAGAACCACTACAACCTCAATTGCACCCCTCCCGCCATCAACAACAACATCTATAGGTACGATTAGTACACCTATTGCAACTTGCAGCGAGTCAGATGGGGGTTTTAACACGGCGGTTTCAGGTAATTGCATACAGACCAACGGTCAGTCTTTCCAGGACCACTGCCACAGCAATATGCTCACAGAGTACTCTTGTGAGAATTGGGCCGGGGGAAAGATATGCAAGGAATACAGTGCTATAAACTGCCCAGGATCTTGCTTCTCGGGGGCTTGCATATAAACCAATTTTAACCTTTTTCTTCTCCTCTTTTTCTTTATCTTTTTGGTTTCCATAAATTATAAATGGCCCTTTTGTTGGCTGCCTTGATTTCATTGGACACGGCGGCATATAGTTGGTTGGTGAAATACTTCCGGCGCTAAAAGGATTCAAAACCCCTGCTATTGTCGCCTCTGTGAGGCATCCCTTGCATATGATTCAGGCAGCGATTCTCTGGGCACACTTTGCCACAGTCCCCTTAAGGTTTTGGAGCAGATGTGCCAACACCCGCTAACAGATATAGGAATAAAAAAATTCCTAGATGATTGGAAAGCCAGAGGAAATGCCCCACAATAATAAATATTTAAATAGCAGCTCCACCTGGTGGCACCAATGTATAGGGAAAAGCTCAATGCGGCATTTAAATCCATATTTGTGAACATCTTTCTGCTCATTCTGAAACTTATCGCAGGAATTATTACTGGCTCTCTTGGAGTGCTGGCTGAATTTATCCATTCCTTATTTGATCTCATGGCCTCTTTATTCGCATACTTTGGGATAAAGAAAGCAGCTGAGCCCGCCGACATTACCCACCACTATGGTCATGACCGGGTTGAGAATGTGTCGGGGCTGTTGCAATCAATCCTCATTGCAGTCACGAGCCTCTTTATCTTTTACGAGGCTTACAACAAATTCATCAAGGGAAATCATGTGGTGAGGGAGAACCTTTTGGGTATCTTGGTGATGGTTATAGGGATAGTTCTTGATTTCATAATCTCTAATTACCTCCACAAGAAGAGCAGAAAGACAAGTTCTCCGGCACTTGAGGCAGATGCATACCATTTCACAACAGATATTTGGGGCGCAGGTGCGGTAATAATCGGCCTCGGGGCTTCAGCATTGGGATTCCCCCTCGGAGATATAATTGCCGCGGTCTTTGTTGCTATACTAATGCTCATACTCTCTGTCAAGCTTTCTCTTAAATCCCTCAAGGTGATGATTGATTATGCCCCAGATGACTCAACAGTGGAGGGAATTGCCGAAATAATTGCCGGCTATCCTGGTGTTAGGGGATACCACACCCTGCGTGCGAGAGAAGCCGGGAGCAGACTTCTGGTGGATGTTTGCATACACCTAGACCCCAAGTTATCATTGAGTGAGGCCCATCGCATCGCGGTCAGCCTTGAAAAGAAAATGAAAAATGAACTCCCGCGACTAAGAGAGATAATAATTCACACAGAACCAGATCTCCCCGGGCATGAATGAACTCAAAGCCCCTGAATTTTAGCAACTGCCCCAATAAGCCTTTTACATTCTTCTTCAGTATTGTAAACATAAAGGGATATTCTGGCAGTGCCCTTCATATTGTGG
>CAIWSB010000015.1 GCA_903915225.1 uncultured Candidatus Woesearchaeota archaeon | reverse complement strand
GCTTAATGTGCTTGTGGTCTCCACATTCTCAAAAGACTACGTTCTTGTCCGCGAAGAGACATATAAGACTGCAGCCTCGGCACTGAAGAAGGTTGGGTTTCCTGTAAAGATAGAGTAATACATTAAGATATCAGGCTATAGCACTTCAAATTGAGTAATAATTGGAAGGGGAAATTATAGCAGGATTTACCGTTGATAATTCCTTTCTTTTTTATTTGTTTTTAAATCCCTGTACACTTCGTACCCGAAATCACCAAGCATAACTCCAACGGGGATAAGATTATATGGATGGTTTCCATCTAGAATTTGAGAGACAAACAAACCAGCAGCCCCAATAATGTTTCCCACAAACTCTGCTTTTTGTTGAGTATCCTTTTCTCCAAATTTCTTCCCTCCTGAACCATAGAGCCTATTCAAAGTACTAGCGATGGGAACAGTTACGATTCCTTTTGCCACACCAAATACTACCTTATTTGGTTTTGATTTGGGTTCGTACTTAAGAATTCTGTCTGTCAGAGAGTCCATATTGTATCACCTCACTAATTTCTAAAACTCCATCATTTAAAAAGCTTTCGGTTTTTTACTATTAAACAGTAGTATCAATTTATGGATTTTTATATGGCAGGTATTTAAGATTACAACAATTACGATATTCTATGGCACCTCCAATAAAACTTGAGGAGTTAGTCAATCTTGAGAAGGACACGCCTATCATCCTGGCTGCCTGGATTGCGGGGACTGATGACTACCCTGACAGGGTTGAGAATTACCAGATGAGGGTGAAAATCCTCGAGGAGCTTAAGCAGAGGGCCAGGAGCGGCGAGTGAATTCTTTTTAGCGCAATGCCCCCGTAGGTAGTATCGCTGTGATTTCTTAGAATATTTCCGGGTTTACCACAAGAAGGCTTTAGAATCAACCACACAGCAATCATCCAGGGCAAAGGTTTAAATAATACTTAACTTTAACTTAAGTAAAATGGGAAAACCATCAAAGGAAGAACGTGTCCTGGAGCTTTTCTTAAACGAGCCCTCACGCCACTGGCATTTCAAGGACGTAGTGAGAACAGCCAGGATCAGCGAGCCTGCTGCAGATAAGTGGCTAAAGAAGTTCCTTAAGGAGAATATCATCCAAAGGGTAAAGCCGAGGGGGAAAATGCCCCACTTCATCGGGAACTATAGGCACGAGAACTACCAGAACAAGAAGAGAATATATGCAATGCAGAAGCTCTATGAGACCGGCCTTCTGAAAAAGCTGCAGCAGCTAAAGAACGCGAGGGCAATTGTCATCTTCGGCAGCTTTTCCAGGTCGGATTGGAACACGCAAAGTGACGTGGATATTTTTGTCCTGGGCGACCCAGAAGACCTTAAATTCGGGACACTCTGGGGCGGGCTTGGGTTCCAGGGGAAGGCGAGGGAAATCCAGGTGCACAGCTTCAAGTCACTAAGGGAGACCAGGAATATACGCTCAGGGCTGATGAAAAATGTTGTCAAGGGGTATTTTGTTAAAGGGGACATCTTCGATATTGCCGAGGTGGAGGCGTGATTAAAGCCCTGGAGGATGTCCACCGAAGATGCGTTGAAGAAGGGTTCCTGCAGGAATCAGAAGAAATTGGTTTTGAGAGGGCAAAATCCCTGCTGGACATTGCAGAGCAGGACCTTGATACCCTGAACGAGACTATCCCCATAATGGAGAGGAAGGGGAACTTCAGCCTCATCTGGAAGAGCGAGTATGAGATTATCCGGCAATTGGTGCAGGGGATTCTGCTTCTGGAAAAAATACGTTCTGAAAACCACCAATGCCTTTACGCTTATCTCTGCTCCAAACACAAGGAATGGGGCATTGAGTGGGAAACAATCGAGACAATGAGGCTTCTAAGAAATGGGGTGCATTATGAGGGCAGGGCGGTGAGTGCTGATACTTGGAAGGGATACAAGCCCAAGTTCAATCTCTATAACCAGATTTTCTTAAGGATATTAAGGCAGAGGCTAAAAACCGCGGGGCAATAGCCTCCCACTTTGGTTTTGTTTCCACAATCTTTAAATAGTATATCTCAGTTATACTATT
>CAIWSB010000014.1 GCA_903915225.1 uncultured Candidatus Woesearchaeota archaeon | reverse complement strand
CTTCAAAAACTCAAAAAAGAAAAGGTTGACTTAGTGATTCTGGATTTCTTCATGCCTGACATGTCCGGAAGGGATGTTGCAGAGGAGATACGCAAGGACAAATCCTTGAAGGATATGAAAATCGTTTTTTTAACAGTTGCACAGTATGGCAAAGAGGGCTACCAGGAGCTCAAGAGGCTGAATGTGTTGGATTACATACATAAGCCATTTGACAACCAGGACCTAATTGCAAGAATCAAGAAGCTAGTGAAATAAAATGTTCAACATCAAAACAGAGACAAAAGGCGCATTGACATCACTTGTTGTGACTGCTGATGTGAACTCCATTTTGGCTGTAATCAATTCAGCATCCAAGGAGTATAAGAAGATTTTGTATGTGACATATAGCCGGCCTTACTTCTCCTTTGGAGATTACTTCAAAAAGAATAAGATAAACCCAAATAATTTCTTTTTCATTGACTGCATAACCCGCTCTGCGGTTAAGAAGCCTGTTAAAGTTAATAATGGCGTCTTTATTTCCGGGCCAAAGGCATTTGAGGAAATCCAGGGTGCTATTTATAAGAAACTCAAGACCACGAAATTTGACGTTTTGATATTTGACTCATTAAGCTCATTGCTTGTTTATGAAAAGGAAATGTTTGTATCCAGGTTTTTGCACCAGCTGGCTGCAATGATTAAGGGCCATAACTGCAAGGCTGCCTTTGTCATATTGCACAAGGATGTGGATTTCAACTTTGTAAAAACCCTGGGTATGCTAACCGATAAGACCATTTACCTGATTTAACATGGGATTAGATATGGTAGAACTTAGAAAGGAATTGGAAAAGAACTCAATTATTATGCTGGTGCTGCCTAGCGATAAATATCTGAGCGTTCTCATGGGTGAGGTTGCTGAGCTCCATAAGAACATGTCTAAATCCCAAAGCGGATTATGCAATGGGGTGTATGTAACCCTTAATAACCCTTACAGTTCTCTCCTTAAGATTTTTGATGATTATGGGATTAATGGGGCGTCGTGCTTTTTCATCGATGCCATAAGCTCCACTGTGAAAGTAAAGACTTCTGCTGAGAACTGCATCTTTACAAGCTCCCCTAGTGCACTAACTGAGCTAAGCATAACAATAAATTCCACTTGTCAGAAGCTGAAACCAGAACTCCTTGTATTCGACTCACTTAGCACATTGCAAATTTATCTTCCAATGAATACAATCGTGAAGTTCTCACAAAGCCTTGTCACAAAACTGAAAGACAGCAACATAAAGGCAATTTTCCCCATAATAAAGAATGACGATTTCATCAAGAATATGTCCATGTTCATCAATAAAATTATTGAGCTCGGTTAAAAAAGAGGTGGAAGATTGAGACTAGGTACAACAGTACTATTAGGATTTATCCTGGTCCTCTCATTAGTTACAGTTGTGGGTTATTTTTCTATTGATATCTTGCTTACTCATTCCCTGGAAAAGTCAGCTGGTGAAAATTCTTTGCTTTTGGGTAGGGTGATGATGGAAAATATTGATCGTGCAGTCTCGCAACGAAATGATGAGGCCCAGGTTTTATCTAACGATAGTTCCATGATTAAGGATGTCTCAGATACCTATCCAGAATTGGATTTCTTGCAAGAACAAATTGAAAGTATCAATCCTGCTTCCCAAGATTCAAAAATGTTACAATCAATTGCATTACTTGACACTAAAGGCAAGATACTTTACTCCTTTGATACATCTAATGCAGCCGATGATATGTATACAGAGACCCTCTCTCAGGTAGAGGGTTTGATAACCCCCGGTTCAGGCAATTATTTTATCGATAATTCTGCAGGAACAATATTCTCAATATCACGTTCGCGGAACTTTGATGACGGCAAGGGATTGTATCTAGTAATTAAAAATGACGTAAGCCCGATTTTAAAACCCATCCTTGATTTAAAAAAAGTTTTCCTTTTGTCGATGCTTGTCATTACTTTATTATCATTCTTCATAAGTTTTTTCCTCTCAAACATCTTCCTGAAACCAATTAAGACTTTAAAAAACTCAAGTGATAAAATCTCCAAGGGCTTTCTTTCAGAGCCCATAGAAATCAAAGGGAATTCTGAAATTTCAGAGCTGGCCGCATCTCTCGATACAATGAGATACAGCTTAAAAATGGTCATCGATCAATATGAGAAGATGAAAGGTAATACTGAATCGGTTAAGGTACTTGATGAAAGCCACATTAAACCTAAGAAGCGGATAAGAAAATGATTATTACAGAATTATTTGTTGGGGCATCACACTAAATGCAAGAGCTCAAATTAGTAAATCCTGAGGAAGAAGACACAAAATTCCTTTTCCTGCTTGAACTTTTAAACATTTTTGTAATCAGATTATCCATTAAGAGAGTATTCTTTTATTATTCTATCAATAAAGAATTGAGTTCAACCCCGCTATTGAACTGTTTGTCCGTTCACAGGAAAGGCTTGAATTCAATAGAGCCAATCCTGGAAAGATTTCGGAAAACCATGGCTGAAGGCGAGATATACGAAGTGGCCCCTTTTTTCAGCCATTTGTCAATGGTATTGGCGCATGTTTATCGTGATGCCTGCCGCATTAAGGGAGAACACGTTGTAAAGGGCATTTTAAGGGACTCTTTTGGGCTTGTGAGGCGAACCCATGATCAGTTGCCAGATTTAATGGGATACCTGCCACAAGATGCAATCGGGCGCTCTTCGTCATATGAGTTCTCTTCAGCCTTTTCCATAAGTCTTGTAAATAATATCCTTGACTATTTGGTTTATATTATCCGAAAAAGAGCCCGGCCACAGGATTTGAGGGAGGTAAGTGAGAAAACCCAATCAAAAGAGGAGGCTGTTGAAAAGATCAGGGCTCTATATTTGGAACTCCTTGGCCCATTGGGTATTAATCAGCTGCATAGACTCGAAGGTATTAATTTGGAAAGCACCACACAGCAGGTTGACTTTTTTTGTAATATGCACATATTAAATGGCGAAGAGGCTGAAGAGTTTAAGAGTAGGTTAACCAATATCTTCAGAGTGCCTTTAGAGGCTGAAAAATGAAACTAAGTTATCTGCTGATTAGCAGGGTCTTGTTGGTAGCGGTTTTGGTAGGGACAGTTGGCTACGGCTCTTTATCCCGCTTGAACCAGGTTGCAGAGCCATTGAACGTCCAAATGCCTGAAAGCATTCAGCAGGTAAGGGACGCATCCTACATGGATTCCACCGCTCAGCTTATTCGCTATTATGATGAAGTGTTAACCCAATCTGTAAGGAATTATGCGTTTACAAATGACACAAAATGGTTGGAAAGGTATAGACTGGCAGAAACTGACTTGGACGCAAAGATAAAGGAAGCCTTGGAAAGGGGTGACCCGCAGGATAATAAAATATTGTCAGATGTCAATTCCGCTAACCTTGCCTCGGTAAATCTTGAGCAGGAGTCAATTCAACTGGTTTCTGAGGGAAGGCAAGAGGAAGCCATAAAAATTCTTGACAGCGAAGAATACTTGTATCAGAAGGGCATTTATCAACAAAGGATTTTGGATTTTGCTTTAGCAAGGGAAGTTAAAAACCAGAAGGCAATTGATGATTTATCCTCAAACCTTGACTTTGTGACCTCTTCAACCAAAGAGGTTGTCAATTCCAGTAGTAAGATCCTCTGGGCTTTAACCGTGCTTACGTTGCTGATTGTGATTTTCCTTGGGTTTTATTTTACAAATGCGATTTCAAAACCACTTAACAAGTTAACCAGGACTGTTGATGAGGTAAGTAAAGGAAACTTTGATGTTGAGGTTGAAAAATCAGGCGTTGTTGATGAGATAAACACGCTGGCGGACTCCCTTAACAGGGTTATGAAAACAATGAAGCTTGCTGTTCTGGAAAGCGCTTCAGGAAAAAAGAAAAAGTAAAATGCCGGAAGACCACATTCAAAGAGACCGGGCAATGACCCTGGATAACGAGCAGCAATCTCTGGATTTGGTTCCGATATTGAG
>CAIWSB010000013.1 GCA_903915225.1 uncultured Candidatus Woesearchaeota archaeon | reverse complement strand
TTTTACTTTATATTTATTTTCGAGTTTAATAATTTCATCAAAGTTCCAATACGGGTTTTTATGGAATAGTGAGGTAGCATGATATAAAGCTCTAGCAAAATTCCCTCTTCTTGCTTCCCTGAAACCATGGGTAAAGAATTGGTAAGTCTTTTGAACACGGTCAACATCATGTGTAAGGCAAACTGTGAACTTATTTCCTGCCATGTTCAAGGAACTCCACCATCCACTCCGTTACATCAATCTTATCTTTGAGGAGCTTCTCTCGCTTCTTGACCCAGTCGGCTTTTAGGTTTTTCCTTCTTAGGAGGAGCTTCACCTTGGCAAGGGCTTTCCCGAAGCTACTGAATGAGTAGATTAAGTCGTATTTCTTCTCCAGCTCTATGAAGTTCCCCATGTCGTTTGGGCCCACAAAGGAGTTGCACCTGATTGCCGGCGTCCCGAGAATGGCTGCCTCGGTGGTCATTGTCTGGGAATCGCCTATCAGCATCTTTGCGTAGTAGAGTGCGTGGTGCATCCTGTCTGCTGGCAGGCTGAACCTGTACTCCTCAAACTCTGGCTCCAGGGGTTTCTCTGAGGAGATAAAGACCTTGCCATGCTTTTTCAGCACGCTGATAAGGGCCCTCTTTGCATACGTGTCCAGGCCCTGCCTGCCCACGTCATGGTTCGCATTCCATGAAACAAAGCGTAGGATAAAAAAGGGCTCGCCATTCACCCTTAGCTGCTTGAGCACAGAGTCATCCGGCTTGAAGTATTTGGGGTGAAGGTAAGCCAGCTCCTTGAACCCATTGTAGCGTACATGCTTCTTCCCCAACTTCTTCCGGTAGGAGGTTGGGGTAACAATTAGGGACGTAAAGGGAAAAGTGAGCATATCCCCTAGCGGCACTGGCTCTGAGTCAGTAAAAGTGATGGATTTCTTCCTTAGCAGCCAGGCGGACTGGGCTGTGTATGGGTTATGGACCCCCAAGAACAAATCCGGCTTAAATTTCCTTGCCATGCGGATGATTGAATAGTCCAAAGAAACCAGCCCCAAGAGCTTCCCTGAAACAGATTTCCGGTTCTTTCCCACAGCATGATGCGGGACGGAATACAGCTTCAGTAGCTCAAGAGAAACATCCTTATCCCTCGCGGTCACAAGGAACTTGTGGCCGCGCTTTTCCATTATCTTGATGAAATTCCTGAAGAAATGGACATGCGCCGGATGGCCTATGTCAATTAGTATCCTCATTCTAAGCCCCCCTGGGTGAAATCCATGCTTTTCAGAGAGAATTGTTTTTATTTAAAGGCTTCGATTGAGGGGCGTGCAAAACTTTATAAGTTAATTCATAATTATTGAATAATCATTCACTTTTATTGAAAGATTAAGATGGTATCAAAAAACACAGCAAAAATAATCCGGTTTTTGCTTAGGAATCTTGAAAAACCCCTCAATATCAACGAGCTAGCCAAGGCATTGGGGATTAGCGTGGGAAGCTCCTTTAAGGTGCTCAAGGATTTGGAGAAGGAAAAGATTGTTATGGCAAGCACACTCGGCAACGCGGTTTTTTACAGGCTAAACCTCGATAACCCAGAGGCTTTCAAGCTCTGCGAGCTGCTCCTCATGGAGGAAAGAAGGCTTCTTTCAGGCTATGCCAAGCTCTACAGTGAATCCCTCCAAGAGTTCGGCCAGGCGGGGCTGATTGTCCTGTTTGGCTCCATCCTGAAGGGGAAGTTTAACGACGTGGATGTGCTCTTTATGGCTGAAAAGGCCGGAGACGTAAGCAACTTTTGCCTTGAGCTGTCAAAGGTCAGGGCAAAGCCAGTTGTTCCACTAATCCTCGGGAGGGAAGACTTGGTAAGCGAGCTCAAAAGAGGGAATGAGGCAATAATGGCTCTTGCAAAGGAAGGTATCGTGCTAAAGGGGGAATCTGTTTTCATAGGGGTGCTCAGGGATGCTAAAAAGAATATCAGGAATGGAATGGTGTCTCTCTGATGCCGGGAGATTGAGGAGAATACCGCCCAATAATGCAAGATCCACAGCCCATATCAAAAAGGCAAAACACAATCTTCTCGCTGCTGATTATAATACCGCCGGGAAATGGGCGAAAGGTTTATATATCACTATAAGTGATAATATTATCACATTTTGTGATAACATGAAACTTGAGCTCAAAATAGTGGACTTACTGGCAAGAAACGCCGAAAGGAAATACACCATAAATGAGATTGCAAAGGCACTGGAGGGGCACTATTCCCTGGTCCATAGGACAATAAAAAGGATGCTCGAAGAAGGGGTAATTGCCAAAGAGCAGGCAGGCAAGGCCCATCTTTGTTCCTTGAATTTCGCAAGTGAAAAAGCCTTGACGCTGATACAGCTTAGTGAAATCGAGAGAAAAAACGAGCTTTTTAATTCAAATAAGGAATTAAAGTTAATTCTGGAAGATTTCGTTAAATCTTCAGAGACACTGCTCCATGCAATTTTTATCGTCTTATTTGGCTCTTATGCCAAAGAGGAGGCAACAAAAAAAAGCGACATTGACATTTTGCTCGTGAGCCAGAATAAGGCTGGAGTTGACAAAATCACAAAGGAGATGTATGCAAAATATGGTAAGGAGATAAATGTGATAGCAGTGACCCAAAAGGAGTTCGTTGCGCAAAAATCCGAATTCAAAGAGATGCTCCGCACCCACTTTGTACTATTTGGTGCGCAAAAATTTGTAAGCCTGGTGCTCAAATGAAGGCTAAAGACATCATCATAAAGGCAATACAAAGGGAGGAAAGAGCTCTAAGGATATCAAAACCAAATGAGCACTTAAGCGCCGGACACATCCAGAAGGCAGACCATAATCTCATTGTAATGACTGATTTAAACAAACTGAAGCATGAGGATTGGGTTGTTGTTACTGCATACTATGCAATGTATCAGGCCGCATCAGCTTTGCTTGCCAGAATTGGGCTCGAAAGCAAAGACCACGCAACCACTGCTGCAGTAATGGAATATTTTTTCGGCGAACTTAAAGAGCTTATAGGAAAATTCAACGAATTGAAAGAGAGAATAGACAAAGTGGAGGCAATGACCATTAGTGAAAAGTACATTGACTTGCTATGGGAGATAAAACGGGCTAGAGAGACTGTCCAATACGGAATTTCTATTGACTACAAAGAGACAGAAGTTGTGATAAAAAACGCAAGGCTTTTTGTCAATAAAATTAAGCTAGTGCTGAATGAATTGGACGATAAACTAACAGGTGTTATCGGGGAGGAAATAAAGGAATTAAAGGCTGCAGCAAGAGCTTATTAGCTTATGTTGCGCTTCGATTGCTAGTCCAGCCCGAGGCTGGCCTTAATGGCATTATCAACCCGGCCCATGATGCCGCTGCGAAGCATGGCGACCCTCCTCCTTACCCTGGACTTGTCTATTGTACGTATCTGGTTTAGTAGGATAGTGGAGTCATTTTTTAGCCCGGAATCAGCCCTGGCCAGCAGGACATTTGTGGGATATTCTTTACTGAATATTTTCGAAGTAATCGGCGCAACTATTGTTAATGGGCTGAATTCGTTACCTATATCGTTCTGTATCACCACAGCTGGCCTCACCTTGCCCTGTTCTGAGCCAACCACGGGTTCCAGATTAACCAAAACCACATCCCCCCGCCTTATCATTCCCAATCCCCGCTGGCAGCATCCCAGTCAGAGGCAACAACAAGGCTTTCCGATGCCATTTCCCTGTAGCCGTCTCTCAGAAGAAATCTCTGCCTCCTTTTTTGCTCTTCAGCTATTTTCATAAGGCCCAGAATTACATCCTCATATGTCTCATTGCTCGAATTTTTCAGCCTTTCGAGCTCCCTCTTCACACCCTCTCTCAATTGGATTGTGGTTACCACACAAACTATAGTTAAACTATAGTTTATAAAGTTTTGGGATTTATCCGGAAATATTATCAAAATTTCTCCAACAGGTTTATATATTTAAAGTAAGTATTATTACCTTATGGTAAGATTTTATACCTATCTTGAGGTGTTCCTGCAAAGCCCGGGCAGGCAGGTCTTGCTCTCTGAGTTCGAGGCCCACTTCAAGGTGCCGCACCAGACAATTAAGCCCCACCTGGAGAAACTTGTGAGAGCACGTGTGATTGATTGCGAGCAGCGCGGGAGGTTTCTTTTCTACGGGCTCAATTTCAAGAATCCCCTCCTGAAGGATTACCTTGTGGTTTGCGAGAAGGAGAGGCTTTTTGCATTCCTAGAGAAAAATCCTCTTATGAGGGAACTGCACAAACGAATCCGCATGGAAAAGGCGCTGGTTTTTGGCTCATCAGCAATCTCAAAAAGCTTTAATGACATTGACATCCTGGTTCTAGGGAAGAGCGCAAAATCCAGCAGCGAATTAAAGCCCTTTGAGCAGACCTACTCTGTAAAAACCCATATATTAGCCACAGCTGAGAAAAATCTTACGGAAACCTTTCTGAAAGAGATAAAAAAGAAGCACATAATCCTTTCTTGCCACGAATATTTTGTGGGTGTGCTTTACCGTGATGAACTGGTGCAAAAAACAGGGGATGAGGCTGACTGAGCCCAGCGAAAGCCTTGCAGAGGAATACTATAAGAGCGCAGAAGAGACCCTGAGAGTTTCAAATTTAATAAAGGATTCTGGCTCTAACATGTGGCTCGCCACACAGAAGTACTACACTGAATACCTACTTGCCTGTGCTGTTCTTATGAGAATAGGCGTCAAATCTGAGATACACGGCTGCACAATTGAGGTTGTGAGGCTTTTGGAGAAGGAGGAAATCATTCCTTTCAATTTCTCGCATTTACTTGAAGCGGACAAGCACCTTAGGATAGAGAACCAGTATTACCTTAAGAATATCCCTGTAAAATATGACTCTTTACAAATGAGGCACGTGTTATTGGCGATTAGGGAAGTTCTCGATGCACTTTCAACAGAAAAAATTGAAATGATTAGAAAGAAGATTTAACGAGCTCCAAGGCCTTCATTCAACTGACAGCCAATTCAGGCAGCTTTACTTCATCTCCCGCTCAATCCGTCTGGATTCTGGTGTATCCCTTGAGTACGCGTCTTCAAAGGTTAGAGTCCTTGGCCTTCCGCCCTTGTTCTTTTTGGAATCTAACACATACCTGCGCACGCAGCTATTGATTAGCTCCTGGTTTGTCATGTAGGCTTGCTGCTTCTTGGCCTGCTCAAGGGCTGCGAAGAGGTCGTCGGACATTGATATTAGGATTCTTACTGTCATTTTTGGTCACATTCCTTGATATCTAGTGATATCACTATGATATCTGTAGATATAAAAGAATTTGGGCGCTCGACCTGGAAATCTTTCAATGATAAAACCGGGTTTTCTGAGGTTATTAACCTAGTTAGCATTCTTAGAACTGAACATTCGCTTAAGAGTCCAAAGCCCCTTCTCAAATAGGTATGGGATGCCGCCCTTGACATAGGCTGTTGCGTTCCTGCAGAAAGAAACGTCAAGATGGCTCCGTTTCGCGCATTCAGTGGCGTAGAGACCGCGCAGCAGCTGTCCGCGGATGTCCTTTAGGGATTGGAAAACCACAACGTCATGCCCTATCTCATGGAGCCAGTGCGCGTCTGAGCCGACAATTTCCATCACACCGTGCCTTTTTGCCAGCTCCATGGCCTTGAGATTCTCAGGTGTGTACGTCCTGGAATTATGCACCTCGATAAAATCGAATTTGCTGGCATGCTTTGTAAAGCCAGGGAAATTCCTGTAAGGGTGCGGCATCACTATCAAGCCGCCCTGGGCATGCACTTCAAGCAGCACATCTGGGAATTTTTTGGATTTAATCTCCCGCTTAATGAACAATGCAAGAATCTCGCCCTCATCTGTCTCGAGTTCCTGCGCGGGGATTATCTTCAGGGGAATTGAATTCTCCTCAACATATTTCTGCGCAGCCAGGTTGCCCTCAAAGGTGTTATGGTCAGCAATGGCAATGCCAGAAAGCCCCTTCTTCAAGGCAGCATCCACAATGCTGGCGATGCTCCTGGTGCTATCGCAGGAATACTCCGAATGGATGTGGAAATCAAACCTGAACATGGCAGGAATGCAAGGTTTTGCATTAATAAAAGCTTCGATTAAGATACACACATCTCACTTGATAGAAACCCTCAGAATCCCGGCAATCTTCTCACCAGTTTTTCCGTCACCAAAAAACCCCTTCTCAAATGTGCAGTACTGCCCCATCATCCGGCTAGCAGCCACTTTCAGCTCCCGTATGTTCTTCAGCAGCACAACAGTCTGGCCCAAAAGCTCAGGCCATTCAGTGGAATCGCGGAGCACAATGCAGGGCTTCTCAGAGAAGTAAGCCTCACGCTGCACGCCCCCCGAATCAGTGATGATAAGCGAGGACTCCCGCTCCAGTCCCAGCATCTCAACATAGCCAACAGGCTCAATCACCTTTATTTTGCCCAAGGGAATACCAAACCTCTCCAGGCTCTTCCTCGTGCGAGGATGCATTGGGAACACAACCGGCTTTTCAAGCTTGGAAAGCTCTCCGAAAATCGCAGCCAGCTTCTCTTTTGAGTCAACATTAGAAGGCCGATGCAAGGTCACCAACACAAACCCCGGCTTTAAAGATAGGGACTTCATGACATTTGAGGGACTCTTTGAATATTTCAGAAAACTATCATACATGATGTCGCCAACATTATGCACGCCGCGTATGATTCCCTCCTTGCCAAGGTTTTCAACAGCCCCTGCAGTGGGAGCAAAAAGGAGCGATGAGCAATGATCCGCCAGCACCCGGTTAAACTCTTCAGGCATGCTCCAGTCATAGCTCCTCACGCCAGCCTCAACATGGGCAACCTGAATCTGGAGCTTTGCCCCAACAAGTGCCCCTGCAAGGGTAGTATTGCAATCCCCATAAATCAGGATAACCGCTGGCTTCTCGGCAATGCACACCTTCTCAAACTCAATCATGGCCTTGCCAGTCTGCTCAGCATGGCTCCCGGAACCGACACCAAGATGGTAATCCGGCTTTCGAATCCCGAGCGTGTCGAAGAAAACCTGGCTCATCTGGTAATCATAATGCTGCCCCGAGTGCACCAGAACCTCTGAAAAGCCCTTCAATTTCCCCATAAGCGCAGCCAGCTTTATGAACTGCGGCCTCGCCCCAACCAGGTGGACTGCTTTCATGCCTCAAGGATTGCCCAGAGTGTATTTATAGTTTTCTGCCCTTCACAACCCGCGCCTTGCACTCGATTGTGGCAATGAGGCTGCCTAACACAAAACTCATTGGTTCTCGTAGGAACGGAAGGATGATTTTCCCGGGCGGAGTCGGCTCAAGGGAAAGCTTCACAATCTCAAACCTAACGCCCTTGTCGAGCCCGTATGATGAGCCCTTCCCGAACAGGAGCTCCATTGTCCTTTTATTGAAAAAATGGTAATGCGTCGGGTCATTGTAGGCAGCAGCGCAGTTGAAGTAAGGCACGACAATATGTATGATGGCATCGGGCTTTGAAATCCTGTAGAGCTCGTCAACCAGCGGCGGAATCCTGAGAATATGCTCCAGCACGTTGTCCATGAGGATATAATCAAACTCATTGTCCCTGAACGGGTAAGGGTACTCCTCGAGGTCGAAACTTTTCTGGATCCCGGCATGCCTCTGTATGTCGGCATTCACCCAGCCCTGCCGCAGGTCCCTGCCGCAGCCCAGGTTGAGGTACTTCTTGCCCTTCTCAACCGGAATCACACGCGCCTTTTTGCATGAGCCACGTAGCATGCCAAAAAAATTGAATCTTGCATATATAAAACTTATTATGGAACAGGTTCCGCCCTGTTGAGACGGTTCAGGGCGTAAAGCCCTGAGGCGCAACTCAATCCAAATTAATAGAGTTGCGAAACTTAGCTTCTCTCACCCGGGCGGCGCCATTGTTGCTGCTTTTACCCGAGAATAAGCCCTATGATGCCAAAGAAAGTGGTTATGGCATAGCACACCAGCACAGCCTGAGGCTCAGTCAGCCTGAAAAGCTTAGTCACCAGGTATTTCATTGAGAGCCAATTGGGCGGCCTTATTGTCCCGTCCCCGTTTACCCGTGCGAACTTGATGTGCGGCAGCCTCCGTATACACCATATGATCCACATGAGGAAGTTGACAATGTGTGGGAAAAGTATGATGACCCCAAAAAACTCCATGCCAGCCAGCACCAGGAAAACCCCGACGCCTGCCCCCAGCATGAACGTGCCCACATTGCCCAAAAGCGCCATTGCCGGGAATGAATTATAGGGCAGCATCCCAAACATCACGCCCAGCAGCGGCATCAGGTACACAACATTTCCCATATCACTTCGAAGCGCAAGCTTCACAACAGCAAAAATGAGAATAATCAAAGACAGCCCAAGCCCAAGGCCATTATAACCTTCATACATGTTAATCAGGTTAGCAACAATCATCACATAAAGGGGCGCAAACACCAGCGCATAGAAAGTCCCAAGCTCCATATTGAAGAAAATCAGTGAGAGGTTTGTGTCAGTTGTTATCAGCGCAATTGGCAGCGCAACAAAGAACAGCACCAATACCTTCCCGTTGCTCTTCTTAAACCCCAGCAAGTCATCAGCCAGGCCGTAAAGCCCGAATGAGAACACAATGAAATAAAATATGAACAAAGGCACAACAGTGGGCACAAAGAACAGGGCAGCCACAAGCCCCAGGAAAACAGCAGCAATCATCACCAGGCCACCCATGGTTGGCACAAAAGGCTTTCCCGGCTTGTACATGTCCCGGGCAACCATGCCCCGCGATTTTGCCTTCCTTAGGAATGCAGGCATGGCTGCATGCACAGCCAAAAGTGAGATTAGGAAAATCAGCAGAGACTTAATCAGCAGCGAAATCATTGAAGACCCCTTTCACATCAACAATCCTCTGCTTCAGCGTCAGCAGAGTGTCCTTCAGCTCAGGGTAATAGTTCATCATAACTATGCCCTTCATCGAGTTGAAAGTCTTGGAGTATTTAAAGTTTAAGGCCTTAATCTCCTCTTCAGTGTACATCGGGTCATAAACAAACACGTCGTAGCCCCGCTGCTGCAGAAGTTTAATCATTGGTATTCCGCGCGTGTAGGCAAGCTCCTTCACACCCTCACGGAAGGTTATACCAACAACCAGTACCTTGCCCCCGGTGCCAATCTTCTGCTCGAGCATGTCTGCGTAATACTCAATCATCTGATCATTAAACTCGCGGGCATGCCTTATCAGCGGCACATCCTGCTCGTTTATCAGGAACCAGGGGTAAACCGGAATGCAGTGCCCGCCAACGCTCCCGGGCTTGTGTATATGGCAGAACTGGTGATTTGCAAACCTGCGCACCTCATAGAAATCCACGCCAATCTTGTTGCTCACCTTGAATAGCTCATTGGCAATTGCAATATTCCCATCCCGATAAATCCCCTCAGCAACCTTGATGAGTTCCGCAGTGCGGGCATTTGACACTAGCCGAACGGCCTTGCAGAAATGCTTGTACAGCTTCACAGCTGCAAGCCCAGATTCCTTGTCAACACCCCCAACAACCTTGGGGAATTCACGATACCTGCTAACCGAATAGCCGGTCATTATCCTCTCAGGGGAATATGCCAGCTTGAAGTTCTTACCCGATGCATCAAGCCATTGCTTTACGCGGGCTTCGGTCGTTCCGGGCGGAACAGTTGTCTCCAAAACAATAAGCGAGCCGGGCTTCATGACAGCAGCAACAGACTTGAAGGCCTTCTCGAGTATTGAAAAATCCGGCTTGTGCTGCTCATCAATGAACAATGGCACAATCACAATAAACGCCTCGCAGGCGGATGCGTCTTCATATCGCGTTGATGCAACAAGGTTCTGGCCAACATGTTTCTTGATGAGCGCCTCCAGCTCAGGCTCCTCAGGTATCGGATTCTTGCCAGAATTAATCTTCTCAACCCGCGCAGGGTCCAAATCCACTCCCAGAACCTGAAGCCCGGAATCCGCTGCAACTGCAGCCAGCGGCAACCCCGCCTTACCCAAACCGATAACAGCTATCCTCATTTTTTAATGACCTGGTTTGTGTTTGATGAGTTTATCAGGTCCATTGCCAGCTCCAGGGCTTTCATCCCGTCTTCCCCGCTCACTAACGGTTCCTTGTCGTTCATGACGCAGTCAACAAAATGCGAGAGTTCTGCCTGGAGCGGCTCCGCCTTTTGGATGTCAAAGTTCACTTTCCTGCCCACAGAAATCCCCCTCATTATGTCTGCATAATCAAAGTTTGTGGACATAGCAGCTGCGTTCTCATGCAGGAACAGCGCCTGGGAAAGGTAATCTGCAACGAACATGCCTTTCTCACCCACAATGCGCAGCAGCCTTATCTTTGCCGGGGTCAGCCAGTCAATGTTGAGTGTGCAAATTATCTTGTTATTCAAAGTCAAAATCGCTGACAGGATATCCTCATGGGCAGTGTGAATTCGCTTTTCTGTTCTTGCATATAAGTAATCCACTTCAGAGTCAGTCAAGTACCTTAGGATGTCAAGGTCGTGCACAGCCAGGTCAATCACAACACCAACATCCCTAATGCGCTCTGGGAATGGTCCGAGCCTGGAGACAATCACGCGGTAGATTTTGCCCAGGTCGCCCGCCTTTATCCTTTTTTTCAGCTCGATAATTGCGGGGTTGAAGCGCTCAATATGGCCAACTGTCAGCTTGACCTTGTTGGCTTTCGCCGTATTAATTATGTCCCTGGCCTCTTCCAGTGTTGACGCAATAGGCTTCTCTACCAAAAGGTTGACCTTGGCATTCAGCACATCTAGTGCAATTTTGTGATGGAGCTTTGTTGGGACAACCAAAGACACCAAATCCAGCTGCTCATTCTTGAGCATCTCCTTGTGGTCTGTGTATTCCTTTGCCCCGTTCCTGCGCACGTTTTCAAACAGCTCTTTGTTTGTGTCGCAAACTGCCACGAGCTCAACATTTGGCAAGTCTGCGTAAACTCGGCAATGGTTCTTTCCAAAGCTGCCTAGTCCAATGACTGCAGCCCGAACCGGGCGGTTCATTTTGCCTCCTTAATCAGCCTGATAAGCTTATCGAGCTCATCGCGCGTGAGTTTGGGGTGCACAGGCAGGCTGAGCACCTCTTTTGCCAGGCGCTCAGACACGGGGAAATCCCCTTCCTTGTAGCCCATGTTGATGAAGTGCGGGTGCATGTGAAGTGGCTTAGGGTAGTAAACCCCGCAGCCAAAGCCGTTCTCCTTTAAGTAGGCTGCCAACTGGTCGCGGCTCATCGGATAATCCTTAGTAACCCTTACTGTGTACTGGTGGTATACGGGCACCAGACCGGGTGGCGTTATTGGAGTAATTATTCCTTTTACATTTTTGAGCCCGGATGTTATAATTTCGGCGTTCTTCTGCCTCTGCTCAGTGAGCTCGGAAATTCGCTCCATCTGCACAAGCCCGATTGCAGCGCTAAGGTCAGTCATGCGGTAGTTGTAGCCCAAATCGAAGTATTCATAGCGCGTTTTTTCAGATTGGCCGTGGTGCCTAAACCTTCTGCAGAGCTCTGCCATCTCCTCATTGTTTGTGGTAATCATGCCGCCCTCACCCGTGATCAGGTTTTTTGTGGCATAGAACGAGAACCCGGCAATGTCCGTTAAGTTGCCTGCCTTTTTGCCCTTGTACTCTGCAAAGACCGATTGAGCTGCGTCCTCAATAACCTTGAGGTTGTGCTTTTTGGCAATCTTATGGATTGCATCGTAATCTGCAGGCTGGCCGTAGAGGTCAACTGCCAATATTGCCTTTGTTTTCGGCGTGATTGCTGCCTCAATCTTCTTCGGGTCGATATTGAATGTGTCCTCGCGGACATCAACAAAAACAGGCCTTGCGCCCTGCATGATTATGCTGTTGGCTGTTGCCACAAATGTGAATGACACGGTGATTACCTCGTCACCGGGTTTTATGCCGAGTGCATAGTTGCAGCAGTGGAGTGCTGCTGTGCCTGAATTTACTGCGACTGCAAATTTCGCGCCGCACAGCTCGGCAAACTTTTGCTCGAATGCAGCCACTTTCGGGCCTTGAGCGAGCATGCCGGATTGGAGGACTTCCCGAACCAGGGCCTGCTCCTTCTCTCCGATTACAGGGGATGCGATGTAAACCATTTTTGGCTTTGAATCAGACCCGTCTGTGCGGATTTCTGCGCCGCATGAGGAGCATTTGTAAGCTCCGCTGGTGGTTTTCTCCTTGAGCGTCATACCGCACTTGCACACATGCCCAATTAACCTGGCAGGATTTCCTACAACTAATCCATGGGGTGGCACGTCCTTTGTGACAACAGAGCC
Organism: uncultured Candidatus Woesearchaeota archaeon; assembly: GCA_903915225.1. Lineage (GTDB taxonomy): Archaea > Nanobdellota > Nanobdellia > Woesearchaeales > B29-G15 > B29-G15. Next base: position 5,706 of record CAIWSB010000013.1, on the reverse strand, counting down.
TGCGCCAACCATTGCGTATTCGCCAATGACTCGGTTGCCGCAGAGTATTGTGGAGTTTGCACCTACTGAAGCCCCTTTTTTTATGAGCGTGGTTGCAACGCGGGCATCATCCCATATGAATGCCCTGGGGTAAAGGTCATTTGTTAAGGTTACGCCGGGGCCGATGAAAACCTCATCCTCAATCTTGACCCCGTGCCAGACAGATACGTTATTCTGGAGCTTGACCCGTGAGCCTATGACTGCTCCTTTGTCTACATAGCAATTTTTACCTATATTACAATCAGAACCTATCTTAGAACCTGTGCGGATATGGGCATGGTGCCATATCTTGCTTCCACGGCCAATCTCAGCCCCATCCTCAACAATTGCTGTCTCATGCTTGAAATATTCTTCTGGCAAAGCACTCACCTTTCTTTTTTCGCGGCGGAATTTGTGAGTTAATGCCTTCTTAAAAAGTTATCTATACTCGAGTAATCACAAGCTGAGCACAAAAACCAGAATTGCCATCACAAAACACCAAATGGAGAACCAATGGATTCGCTGAATATTCCGCATGAGCAGCCTGAGGCTCACAAAACCCACAACCATTGCGGCAACGAAGCCAAGGAATGCTCCCAAGAGGCTGCCTATCTGCAGCAGTTTCGGGGCCTCCAGCAAAAACGCGCCCAGAAGTGCGGGGAGCGCTAGCAGGAAAGAAAAGCGTGCTGCATCTTTTCTTGCAATCCCCAGGATAAGGGCTACTGAGATTGTCATTCCGGAGCGTGAAATGCCCGGCACAAGGGCTATTGCCTGGGCAAAACCAATTGCAAGCGCAACCGGAATTGACATTTTAATTCCTTTGAAAAGCCTGGACCTTGAAAGCAGCAAAACAATTCCTGTGAAGATAAATGCCCATGCGAGTTGCGCGAAGCCTGAAAACAGGGCCTCAATCTGATTTTTGAAAAGCAAGCCGAAAAATGCAGCAGGTATTGAACCCACTATTAGCGCTAGAAGCAGTTGCCTGGATTTTTTCAGATGCGGCAGGAATGGTGACATGGCAAGCCGGAGTATGTCCTTCCAAAACACAGCCAGGATAACCAGGAAAGAAGCAAAATGAACCAGGGCACTGAAAGCAACCCCTGGATTAATGTCCAGGATATGCTGGAAGAACACAAGATGCCCGGAACTACTCACGGGGAACCATTCGGTAACCCCCTGGACTGCCCCCAAGACAAGGTATTTCCACACCAATTTGCACCTGGAATGGGGGGTTTTCTTTATAAAGCCTCGCTTTGGGGGTTCCGATGCCCCAAAACGGGGGTTCTCGTCTCAGTTTTGTCTCAAAATTGTCTCAATTTTGTCTCAAAGTTCCATAGGAAATGAGGGGGTGTATCTCCACAGGAAATGAGGGGGTGTCTCAAAAGCTGTATCAAGACAGAATCACTGAGACGGTGTCTGAGATAGCGTCTTAATCCTCTCGAGACCATTGACGGAGACAACCGCCAGGGTGCCCGAGGCCTGAAGTTCAGACAAATACCGATAGAATGTCGCCCTCGAGCAGAGCCTCTGCTCCATCACGACGGTATCCCTGAGCTGGGCGAGAGAGGGTTCTTTTTCCCTCGAAAGGGTTAAAATCCTGTCCTTAACGATCTCCCGACGGCCCTTTTTATACTTTGAGAGGAGCTGCTCCTTGAGGGGGTCAGGCTGCTTTAAAATCGCCTTCTCGAGGACCTCCATGCGCCTCAGAATCTGGTTGTTCTGCTCGAGGAGCCTTGGGAGGTACTCCACAACCTGGTTTTTGAGGGTGTCAAGCTCTTTTCTGAGCTCAGAAATCTTCTTATCCTGCTCGCCAAAGTCCTCCTTGACCTTGGCGAAGCTGTCTCTGATTGCCTTATCACTACCCCCCAACATGGGAAAGGTAGTACGCAGAAAATTTAAAAAGATTTGTATGCTCAAAGATAGGGATGATACGGAATTCAACTAAAAAAAAGGTCATTGCAAAGCAGCACTTCACATGCTCAACCCTGTTTCAAATTGCCCGCGGACTTATGTTCTCCAGGCCCAAAACCCTGCTTTTCAAATTCAGCAAGCCCCGAAAGGTTGCAATCCACATGTGGTTCGTGTTTTTCCCGATTGACCTTGCCTTTCTTGATGAAACTTACCGCGTGGTTGACCTAAAGTTAGGCATAAAGCCATTCCAGTTCTACACATCCAAGAAGCCAGCAGCCTATCTGGTTGAAACGCCAGCGGGATTGCTGAAAGGCACATCAATTGGTGACAGGATTTCTGTAAGCAAAAACTAACGAGCAGCAACACTGGCGCCGATGAGCCTGGGGCTGCCCCCTACGGGGTGGCGAATAGGGCATTTGCCGCAGCAAATGACCGTAGGCCGCCATTATTGTTGCTGCCTGCAAAAATTCCAAGAATAGAATAAGCAAGAAACTCAGGGTGACTGCTTAAGAATCACATAATTAATCACATACCAAAGCCCCAAACCCAGAATAATAACTACTATTGCCCAAATCAGCAAGCGCATATTCTCCTTGGGCGTTGCCTTTGAAACTGCCTTCTTAATTGCAATTGCACTCTTAACATAAAATACGCGCCGCCAAACAGCCTCAACAAATAGGAGTATTACCAAGAAGGCCAGCAATACTGGCCAAATAGCTGGAAAAATCCCCCAAAGTATGAGGAAGAGGATTGCCAAGGGGAATAATACCAGGAGTGCCTTGTTGGATTTCCGAATGAATTTCTGATAAACCTTATCCACGATTTCAATACGTGTGAGCCCAAAGGCCATAAAAAATAAGCCAAAAAACCAAAGATAGCCGGAGAGAGTCCGAAGGAGCGAATTATTAATTTTTATTCCCACAAGCCCAAGTATTAACCCTAACGAAAATAGACCTACGCCAATTCTTGACTGGATGGGATTGCTATTGCGTTTTTTTGCCATGAGTTAATTTTCGCATGCAGGATATTTAAACCTTTTCCTAGTGCCCGCATTAAAAAAACTTATTAAGCCCTGTTCCTATTCCACGATAAAATGCAGCCAAAACTCATCGCCCCATGCGGGATGAACTGTGCCATTTGCTGGGCATATCTGAGGGAGAAAAACACGTGCCCTGGATGCAGGGCAGTTGATCCACATATGCCAATCACTTGTGTAAGATGTAAGATAAAAAATTGCGGGGTGATTAAAAAAAACAAATGGAGCCGTTGTTCAACCAAGTGCGAAGAATTCCCCTGTGAGCGTCTGAAAAGCCTAGACAAAAGGTATACAACAAAGTATGGAATGAGCATGGTTGACAATTTAAAGGCGATAGAGAAAAGCGGCATCAGGAAATTTATTGAGGCAGAGAAAAGGCGATGGATTCGTGGGGATAAGGTATTCTGTGTCCATAATAAGAAACTCTGCAAAATAGCTTAAAGTTCCTAGAGGTTAGTGGCTGCTCAAACGTGGCCGCGAGCAAAAACCTTTAAAAAGCCCCTCCTATTTATCCTCTCGTGCGGGGACATAGTGTAACCTGGCATCACAGCTGGCTCCAGACATGGAGCGTAGAGTTTGCCAAAGGCAAACAATGATAGGAAGAAACCAGCTAATCAGGGTTCAAATCCCTGTGTCCCCACCTTTTCTTTTTTAAAATTTAATCTTGTGCCTTTCCTTGTACCAGAGCACAAGGATGAACTCAATTGCCAGCAGCAGCGCGAACTCGCAAAGCACGCTGGCAAACTGCACCCTGAGCGCCGGGAGAAAGATTAGGAAAATGAATGTCGGCACTGTGAAGATGAACATCCCCAGCATTCCTAGGTAATGTAATCTTCTCTCTGGCTCTGACCTGGCCCTGGAGGCTGTGAAATAAAAAATGGCAACTGCACCTAATATATATACTAAATAATATAATTCGAAAAACCTGAATAATAGACCTATGTTGTTGTATTGAATGAAAACTTGGGTGCAGGTTGCAGACTCGCGAAGGTTTACTGGGAGTGAGAACAGCACAATGAACGCAGCAGCAGGCGCATATAGCAGGAAATTCCAGAATCTAATCGGCTTTCTCCACATAATCAGAGCGTAGGTGCATGCCATTGCAGGCAGCACAGCTGTTGTGGCAAGTGCGCTTCTAGTGAATGTGTTCGCCCCTGAAACGCATATCAAAAACTCGTTGAGCTGGTAAAACCCCAGCATGAATGACATGAGCGCAATGAACCTATTGAGCTTGTCTTTGGGATTCCTAAGCAGGAAATATAATGCGAGCCCGAACTCAATTATGAATGTGGACATTGAAACCCATGGTGCGAAGCACATGCAAGCTATCGAGGATAACTTATATTTAAAATTTGACCTTTTTAAGCCTCTTTAAAGAAATTTAAAGATATATAGACAACCTCTTTTAAGAGCCCTGCACTCTCTATAAATATGAAACTAGACAAAATCCTTGAGGCAGCTGAAAAAGAGGGCGTGCCAAAATCCAAGATTGAATCTTATGTGAATTACTGCTTTAAAAGTAGCCTGAAAAGCAGAAGGCCGGACACATACGAATATATGGCCCATCTATTTGAAGGGGCAGATATAAAATTCACCGCTGAAGAGGCTCGTGAGATTGTACTTTCCTATCTTGACGGCCAATATTGGACTGAAAGTGACGGGAACTTGTTCGGCCTATTGCACGGCCTGATACCTGAAGAGGAGGTCAAAGGATGGTACTATGAGCAATGGAAAGAGACTTACAATAGAAATTATCCTAGTTACGAAAAGATACAATGCATAAGGGAAATTACTGGTGTTGAAGTCCCCTTCAGCCAAGAAGAGATGTCCGAGAGGTTCCAATGGCTTATTGATAATAATGACTTTTCAGAATTGGTGGATTTCCTGGAAGCAACCTTATTCAAACCCTCCAAAGAGGCAGTGCAGAATGTGTACGACCTTCTTGTCAGAGGACAAAGCATCAAATTTAACGCGCCATTAATCCCGAGAATCGAGAAGATTACTGGTGTAAAACCTGTTTTTGACAATGATGTTGTGCAAAAAGGCTTTATTGAAATTCTAAAAGATGGCTCTGATGACTCTTACTTTGCTGTCTCCAATCTTGAGCAGGCAACAGGTATCAATCCAAATTATTCAAAAGAGGCCATCGATGGAGTCTATCAGGAGCTCTTTGAAAAGAAGCATTATAAGCAGATGGTAGATGTAAAGAACATCACCAAAATGGCCCCCTCCCTGCCCCAAGAGCAAGTGAATGCAGCTGCTGATGCATGCGCAGAAAAAGGGAATGTGGAAAACCTAGAGCTGATTTGCAAACAACTCTCCAGCAATAGGGTCACATTGAGGCTCGGGAAGGTGCAGCAGGGCTACAGGGCGCTCGCTAAGTACAAGAATGTGGATTCAATGCGGGAACTAAAGTTTTTGACGGGCGTTCAAATGCCAGAGGATGTCGCGAAAAAAATACTGGAGACTGAAGTTGAATCTCGCATAGACTCTTATGAAGACAGTTTTATGGATACAGTTTGCTTAATCAAACATTGCGGTGCAAAGCCAGATGAAGGGCTCGTCAACAAGAGACTTAGCATTCTCCTAGAAAAAGATGAGTGGGGCCAATATTCGAAGCTTCAGAAGGAAGCGGGCACCGAGCCAGGGGAAAACGTCTACCGCGCTGCAGTGCAGGCAATGAAAGGTGATATAGAAAAAAATCCTAATTTGCTGGAGGGGTATTAAAAAGTTTTTTCCCG
>CAIWSB010000012.1 GCA_903915225.1 uncultured Candidatus Woesearchaeota archaeon | reverse complement strand
CCCTATTATTGAGAACAGCGAAATGAGCACAGAGTTGGAGCTGAACTGGGGGAAATGGGTAACAATGTGGAAACTCTCAAATAGCGCAACAGTAGGTTTGTAGCCTTGGTTAATCAGGACCGCCGCTGTTGCGATTATTAAAAGAATTATTAGTATGAGTGTTATGTAAACATAGCGGAATGTACTGTAGTGCCTCTTCTCAATCTCTTTTTGGGGGATGTACTCCATTATCTCCTCTCCAACAGCGTCTCCACTTTCCTGAGAAGGTCCTTTTTCTCGAAATTCTTGAAAAGGTAATCGTTTATCCCCACCTTTTCGCTCCTTAGCTTAATCTCCTTGTTGAATTCTGCACTTAGAAGAATTATTGGGACCTTGTTGTCTCGGGCGCGAATTAGTTTGGCCAACTCAATGCCATCCATCTCGGGCATCATAAGATCAGTCAGCACCAGTTCAGGGCGCTCAACTGTGAAAACATCCATGGCAGTTTTTCCATTTCCAGCACTAACCACACTGTGGCCTGCTTCCATAAGGGTCTTTGTGAGAATGGCTCTAGTAAGACTTGAATCGTCCACCACAAGAACCTTTACCATTTTACCTCCTTTTTGGAACATACAACCAATCGTATATATAAAGATTTCGTGGATTCTCGAGGCAGGCTTTCGTCAATTATTTAAACTAAATTACATTATTATATGGCATGGGGGAGTGTTATGCAATAGTTCTTGCTGCAGGCAGGGGCGAGCGATTTGGGAATGAATACAAATGTCTACTCCCAATTTTTGGAAAACCAATACTGGCATATGCTATTCAGCCATTTCAGGACTCTGAAAAGGTTAGCCGCATAATTGTGGTTTCGAGGCCAGAACATATTAGTGATATTGAGCATCTGATTGGCAAATTTGGCTTCTCCAAGGTTGTTGAAATTGTGGAAGGCGGCGAGAGGAGGCAGGATTCTGTATACAACGCCATCTCAAAGATTCCTTTTGCGGATTATGTGCTGGTGCATGATGGGGCAAGGCCTTTGGTTTCTCAAGACCTTGTTGAAAAAACCTTGCAGGCAGCAATTGAGCACGGAGCAGCCCTTGCAGCAGTGCGGGCAAAGGACACTGTGAAGCTGGGGGCTGCTTTTGTGGAGAAAACCCTTCAAAGGGATAAGATTTGGCTTGCCCAAACTCCACAGGCATTCAGGTTTGAAATCCTCAAGCACGCCCACACCTGTGCCCGGAGGGTTGGCTCGAATGCAACAGACGATGCATCACTTGTTGAGTTTACCGGCACCCATGTGGCAATTGTTCCGGGTGATTATAAGAATATCAAGATTACCACGCCCGATGATATTCTCATTGCAACTTCATTGCTGGAGGAAGAGAATGAACAGAGTCGAAATTAAGGCATTTGCAAAGTTGAACCTAACATTGGACATAATTGGGAAGAGGGAGGATGGCTATCACGATATCCGCTCAATTTTCCAGGCAGTTGACCTTTTTGACTTAATCACGTTAACAAAAGCAAAGGCTTCCTCACTTACCGGGGTTATTATAGATAATAATATTATTTGCAAGGTAAAGACGGCCTTGGAGCAACACATCGGACAAGAACTCCCAGCAGAGATACATCTCTCCAAATCAATCCCTGTGGCTGCAGGCATGGGCGGCGGCTCTAGTGATGCTGCAGCAGTGCTTGTTGGGTTCAATGAACTCTTTGGATTGAGCCTATCAACCTCTGATATCATACAAATTGGGCTCTCCGCAGGCAGCGATGTTCCTTACTTTCTCTCTAATTTTGGCTCAGCATTCGTAGAGGGGAGGGGAGAGATTGTAAAACCGGGAACCATTGCGCTCCCAAAATTCTATGCAATTGCTCGGCCCCACATGAGGCTTTCCACAGCTGAGATGTACAAACGCTATGATATTTGTAATAAACCATTTATTGAGATTGCAAAAGAGCTCTGCCCTGATGTGGGCATGCTCGAAAGCCATTTCCTTAAGTTTACAAGAGATGTGGGCATGTCTGGCTCTGGCCCAACAGTATTTGCCGGCTTTGGCTCCCACGGAGAAGGCATGTCAGCAATAGCGCCACTGGCGGGTTTCAACGGGGATATTTATCTTGTTCGCCCCGTCGTAAAAACCAGAGAAGTTAGCACATCACAAGCTTTATTTACCACTTCCTACTTCTTTGAGGACTAATGGCCGATGCAATCAAGGTAGAGAGCCTGGTTAAGAGGTTTAATGGCTTCACTGCAGTAAACCGTATTTCTTTTTCAGTAAAGCGGGGAGAGCTTTTTGGCCTTCTGGGCCCGAACGGCGCAGGCAAGACAACCACAATAAACATGCTTTCCACACTAATTAGGCCAACCTCCGGCAAGGCTTATATTGACGGTTTTGACATTTCTAAAAACAAGAATGAGGTGCGCAACTCCATTGGCATGGTTTTCCAGGAGCCTGCTCTTGATGGCAAGCTAACTGGTCGCGAAAACCTCTATTTTCATGCCATGATTTACGGGCTTAAGAAGGAGGAACGCGTGGCTCGCATTAACGAGGTTCTGCGCCTGGTTGAGCTTGAAGACAAGGGGAACTTTTTGGTTGAGAAATACTCTGGCGGAATGAAGCGCAGGCTTGAAATCGCTAGGGGTTTGATTCACAAGCCCCGTGTTCTGTTTTTGGATGAGCCTACTCTTGGGCTTGACACCCAGACCAGGCGGCACATTTGGGATTACATAAAACGGCTGAACCGCGATTCCGGCGTCACTGTTATACTCACAACTCATTACATGGAAGAGGCAGATTTCCTCTGCGATAGGATAGCTATAATTGATCATGGAAAAATTGTTGCTCTTGACACTCCCAAGAAGCTTAAGGATGTCTTGGGCGGTGATGTCGTCCGGCTTGAGATTGATGGGGGAAAGTCAGAGAAGCTCGCCAAAAAACTCAAGGAACTCAAGTGGGTAAGAACCATAAGGACGTACAACGGCTTTGTCGCTGTGACCACAAGCCATGGTGAAAAAAGGATTCCGGAGTTAATTGAGCTCGGGCAGCAGATGAAGCTAAAGATAAAATCAGTAAACCTGAGAAAGCCATCGCTGGAAGATGTTTTCCTGCATTTCACTGGCCGTGTGATTCGTGAGCAGGAGGGCAGCCCAATTGATATGTATAAAGCAGTGATGAGGGCGAGAGGGAGATAAGAATGAGGCAGGTAATCCATTTTGCAGCAGTGTATGTGCTTTGGGTGAGGGAGCTAAAGAAGCTCTTCAGGTCCCCCTCCAGGATAATCGGCTCACTTATGACTCCGCTGTTGTTTTTAATCTTCCTAGGCTTTGGCCTAAAGAACATGGCTCTTCCGGGCACACCCGCCGGCACAACTTATACTGTTTTCCTGGTGCCAGGGATAATTGGCATGGGGCTACTCTTCTCATCCACCTTTGCCGGGCTTTCGTTGCTCATGGACCGGGAGTTTGGATTCCTGAAAGAGATTATGGTTGCACCTGTGAACCGCATTTCAATAGTAATTGGCAGAATTCTGGGTGGCACGACAACCGGATTGATGCAGGCAGTTTTGATACTGCTAATCTCGTTGATATTTGGCATGAGAATCCCCAGCGTGCTGGCTTTTTTTTCTGCTATAATATTTATGATACTCATTGCTGTCGCCTTCATTGGCATGGGCCTTGTGTTTGCAGCAAAAATGAAGGACACTTTCGGCTTCAACCTGATAGTCAACTTTGTGATTTTCCCGCTCTTCTTCCTTTCCGGTGCGATGTATTCAATCAACAACCTTCCAACATGGCTCAGAACTCTTTCCTATCTGGACCCTCTGACTTATGGAGTGGATGGAATGCGCGGGGCACTGCTCGGCATCTCAACATTCCCCATGCCATTGGACTTCTTTGTGCTGTTGTTCTTCTCACTGATAATGGTCAAGCTGGGTGCTTTCTTCTTTGAAAGGGTTGAGAGCGCCTAGGCGCTTCTTGAGTTTCCATCTCTGTTATTACTTAGAATTGTTTCCACCAACGCCTCAGTCACCCTCTGGTTTGGCTCAAAACCAGTTCTTTTTTGCAACTCCTTTATTTCGCTGAGGTAACCATCACGGGCGCACTCCTCGTAAGTTTGCTGAACCTCTTCCTCGTTGGGTTTGGCTCCCAAAACATGCTGCATGTTATCCAGCTGCTCAAAATCCCTTCTTTTGAGATGGAAGGCAAGCGCCTTTTGGATTGTTTTGTTAGATGGGTCTTTAGATATTGTATTCTTGAAGTAATCGAAAAAATTCCATTTTCCGCCTTGAAGTATGCCCAAAAATATCGTCTGGACATCCGCATCTGGAGGGATAATACCTGTGTAATTGACAATCTCCTTCAGATTTTGGAGTGAAGTATCATACCGCCCATCCTTCAAGTCGCTTATTGTCCGTTGCGGGCGGAATTTACATCCAGAATACCCCCCATCGTTTATCTCGTATAAAGAGTATAATTTTTTTGACACCTCGTCTGAAGGCATAATCCCTGTAAGGTCTTTGACTTTTTGAATGGAACTAAAATCAAAATTCTCAACCCATGTGCAATAAGCCTGCTGAACAATACCCTCTTCAGGTTCAGACTTTGTTAGCCGCTTAAGTTTACTTATTTCATCCAACTTTCTGCTATCAAAGTAGTTCTTGAATGCCTCCTGGATTACTGACTCATTCGGCTTAATCCTGGATTTCTCCCAGAGCCTTTTCAAAGGGTCGAAAAGGGAATCACTGAGATAATGGGCAAAAACATCTTGTATGACCTCCTCCTGATAAGCCGGGGCTATCCCGGTCATTTCCTCGAGTGCCAAAACGTCATCCAGCTTCGCCTCATACATAAGGGTGAGGTAAGTATCCTGTATCCTTCGTTTGAATTCCTCGCCGTTCACGCCCCTTTCCCGAGCCTTGACGAGCAGTGTTTCTAGATCCATGACAATCACCTTGGGCCTCTTGAATCTGTGTAATTCCGCCTTCTGTCAGCCAGAAGCCCTTCAACAAGTGCATCAGTTACCTTCTCATCTGGCTCGACGCCTGTGATGTTTTTTAGCTCTTTTATTTCACCAACATATCCACCAAGAGCATAGCTGCGGTAGGCTTGCTGAACAATTTCTCGGTCTGGGTTGATATTAAGCGCTAGAAGCATGTTTGAGAATTTCTGGACTTCCCTTTGGGATAATAGATATTCCAATGCAGCTTGGATAGTCTCCTGTGATGGCTCAGTCTTAACAATTTGTGTAAACTCTGACATGAAGCTGAGTTGCCCTGTCTTAAATATGCTCAAATATGTGTTTTGGATATCATCGCAGGGTGGCTTAACCCCCGTAAGATTGATATATTCTGTTAATTCGCAGAGCACATCATTATCCACTCTGGTGAGCAACATATCCATTAAGTTCTTTGGAGACATACTCCTGTATCTCAAAGTTTGGAGTTTATCTCGCGAATAAACCTTTTTCGAGACCTCATCACAAGGCTCGATACGTGTTATTTGTTTTAATTCAATTAAGCTAGAATAGTCCTCTTTTTCCGCAAAAGATAGGTAAGCCCGCTGAACAATCTTATTCCCTGGAACACTTTCTGTAACATTCATTAACTGTTCTACTTTCCAGAAATCAACTTGCGGAGTGAAAATAGCGGTTTCAAAAGCCTCTTGTATTACCTGCTCAGTTGGCTGGACACTCGACATACCGATAAGCTTTTTGAACTCATCATATTTGCTCTCGCGGAGATATCTTGCATAAACCTCCTGGAGGATTTCCTCGTGATAAACCGGCGCGATGCCTGTGAGCTCATTCAAGGCAGTCACATCATTAAGGCGGCCTTCCCTCATCAGAGTGATGTATTTATCCTGAAGAAGCCTCTTAAACTCATCTGACTTGAGGCCTTTGCTCTCTGCTCTTACAAGTATTGTCTCTAGATCCATAACATTCCCCCCGAGAACATTTAATCAAATGCCGCTTAAAAAGCTTTGGTCTTTTAACTACTGCATAATTGGTATTTAGATGTCAATAACTTGGCATCACAGGAATTCATCTCCAGTTGGTTGCAAACAAGATATATATAGTACCCAGTGATTTCTGCTCCTGGTGGTCCAAGTTAAAGAGATGTGGAAACAGTTGCACGCGGGACTTCTCCCATTGACATTTGAGGGCAACATAGCCAGCGGCAAGAGCTCGCTGGTGCGCTCAATATCTGGTCATTACAATCTTGAGATGATAATGGAGGATGTGGAGAGCAATCCATTCCTTCACCTCTTCTACCAGGCCTTGGCCAATCCCAAAAACGAGGAATACAGGCGGGCTTTCATGGATATGCAGGTTTGGCTCCTGGGCACCCGTACAACACAGAAAAGGGCATATAGCCATTTCTGCGGCCAGTACTATGTTTCTGACCGTGACATGCTCGGAGATTTGGCATTCTGGGGGCTTCTGAAGGAGGCAGGTAATATCTCGCAAAAGGAGTATGATTGGCTGAAAAACGCAATTACATGGACCCATGGCCGGCTCTCGGGAGACCAGCTCTACAAGTCGGTCATCTGGCTGGAGACTAGCCCCGAATCCTGCTTTGAAAGAAAGAACAAACGGGCTAGGAGCGAGGAAGACATGGTTCCGCAGCAGTACTTCCGGGACCTTGACAGGGCTTACAAGCAGTATGTTTGGCCGGAATGGATTTCCAGAAAGGTTGATTTCTATGTTGTGAACTGGGACTGCGACCGCGAGTCGGAACTTGTTGAGGTTGCAAAAAACCACTTCATGTTCAAAGAGGTTCCAGTGGAGATTAAGGAAATAATAACAAAAGGTCCCACTTCTCAAATGGTTAAGCGCAGCAGCGAAGGGATTTATTACGTTGCCTAGTAGTTGTTCAAATTCATATAAATTCTGGCAAAATTCTCGTCAGGGTATTTCACCAGCAGGTCAACATCGCCATCACCATCATAATCCACTGCAGCAATCCCAACTGAAGTGAACCCCTGAGGTCGCTCAAGAGTTAGTATGTTTGTCATTGAACCATTCGCATACAATGAGATATTGGCTTGTGTGGGAGCAGGAACTGGAATTATGCCCTGAGTCGTAAGTTGAGGGAAGCACAGGATTGCGAGCTCGTCAACGCCATCCCTGTTCCAGTCATCAACAGCAAGCCCGAGAGGGGAATATGCGTCTATGTCACCCAGGGAAGCAATTCCCTGAAGCTGGCCATAAGCGTCATATGGTGAATAGCTGCCATTGCCGAGGTTTCTCCAGAGTACAATATTCTTGCTCACCGGGTCAAGTCTCAGGAAGTCCACAAGCCCGTCCTTGTTGTAGTCGCTCCTGGCCTCACCCACATCCATGCCGAGAGGGAGCTGTGGGAACTGCATCACCTGTCCTGTGTAAACAGCAGCTCCGTCTCCTGTGTCTTCATACCTTTCAACAGTGCCCTGATTGGCTTGGGTGAGGAATAACTCAACTGTACCCGAAGGGGTCCTATCAGCAGAGAATCCAAACCCTGAGCTTGAGACAGGGAGATTCTGGATTGTGTTTACAAATTGGTAAGGCCCGAAATCCGGGATTGGGCTGGGTGGTGTCGGTGGCTCAATAATTATTGTACATCCAGCAAGGGCAATAGTCGAGGCTGCAATTCCAGTCAAGAATAATCTTCTGATTTTTGTACCAAGAGTTTTTTCCATTGAGAGGATGATGGCATTGATTTATTTAAAGATATTGTAAAATACTGCCTTAAATGTAGTCTCTTTTTACTAATAACTTTTTACCTTTCTGGGGGAATTCTCCCATCTTTCGGCTTATCCATGAAAAGGTTTATAAACATTTAGTTATATACCAGCTATAGGTGATATATAATGACTGCTACAACTATTCAACTGGAAAAATCAACTGTCCAGTCTTTGAAAGAAATCCGGAGGTATCCCCGGCAAACATATAATGAACTGATTAACATCCTGGTGCAGCTCTACAAACATGCCAAAAAGAACAACCAGTACGATGAGTTTTTGCATAAGATACAGCAGCCTAAAATGAATGAGCTGTGGGGAAATGAGGAAGATGACGCCTGGGAAAACGCCTGAGCCAGGGGACATTGTGCTTGTAAAGGTGCAGTTCACAGATACATTTGAGGTAAAACTTAGGCCTGCGTTAATTTTGTTTGAAGAATATGACAATGTGATTGTGGCTGGGATAACCAGCAACACAAAGATGCAGGGCATCCCATTGACAAGGGACGATGGGGCTGTTAAAAACAGCGTGATAAAGCTCAACTACATCTTCACAATTTCAAAGGCCATGATTAACAGAAAACTCTTCCAACTTTCCCGGGAGAAGAGGTTGGCAGTGTTTAAGGGGTTATCGAAAAAATTATCTCCACTTTCTCAATAATTTTGTTAGCATTATTCTCGCCGTATTATTATGAGAAGGTTTAAATATTAATCAACACAAAAGTTGATTATGGTAGATAGCAAGAGAAATAAACTCCTTCTTCCAGTTGTGGGGATCATTTTCTCAAATCTGTTCATCCTGGCATTTGTGAACCAATATGAGCAGCTATTAACCCTCTTTTTGGTTTACATCGTGCAAACGATTATCATGATATCATGGGGCTTCATACAAATCCTAAAGCTTAAGAGAATTTATAAGACCAAATGGGAAAAACATAGCAGGGACATACATATATCTCGCCCCCTCAAAGCAATAATCTCAGCAGTTTATCTACTCCATTCTGGAATCTGGATGGTTTTTGTGTCAAGTTTGGTATTAATGATGCCCAAAATGCTTTCCGTGGGAACCTCTCTGATAGAACCAAAACCTTTCTTGCCAATTAATTGGCTTAGTGTGGGATTTCTCAGCGCAGTTTTGTTAATTAGCCTGCTTATTGGGAAAAAACAGTTCAGGAATGCGATGTCTTTCGGTCGAATCATGTTAACTCCTTTTCTTCTGATTATGCCACTTTTCTTTACATTCATATTCGCAATTTTTGGCGGTGTCAAAATATTAGCAATTTTCGTGCTCTTTAAGATGTTGGCAGACATAGTTCTTGAGATAGTTGATGTGAAATATTAGATTTTCTTATTTCTAACTCTATTTATTTGATAGAGAAGATATCAAAATTAACCTGACGATAAACCCGCAAAAAACGACAGCAACCAGGGGAATTTCCAGCAGGAACATTCCCCATGAGTTTTTGCCATCGCTTTTTACAAAAAGCGATGCCCCGAACGGGATTCGAACCCGTGTCTCAGCCTCGAAAGGGCCGAATGATTGGCCGGACTACACCATCGGGGCGCGTGGGCCCACGGAGATTTGAACTCCGGACCTCTGGTTATCTTAGTGAGCAAAACGTGGCCATATAAGACCAGCGCTCTGACCAGGCTAAGCTATGGGCCCACAGCTCTCCAAAAAAATGGGGCGTTTATAAAGATTGTGATTCGAGGGTGAATGTTGGATAAATTTATAAATAATATACCTATTTTTTGTTTCATGCCAATAAGACACTTACCCACCTCCATTGATGAGCTCCCAGCACTAAAAGCAGGCCATGTGAGAGTTGTTGTTCTCACAAAATCCCCTGATTCCTTGCTTGAGTCAATAACCGGCAAGGGTAAGAAATATTCAGGGACTCCCACTTCAATTGGAGGCCCGTACAAAGACCCAAAAGAAGCCAAATATTATTCAACGGATCCTAATTTTAGCGGCCCAGGAACAGCTGCAATTGTTTTGGATATCCCTCACAGAGAGTATAAGCCTGACGATCCGTCGCATCTAAACCAAAAATATATTGTGGGAATTCTGGACTCGTACAAAGCCCAGCAAGAGCAAGGCAAAAAGGGAAAACCAAGCGGGCTTGAGCTATCAGTTGGTGGCAAGATAGTTGGATGCATAATTTCAGTTTTAGCCTTGCTCTCACTCGCATTCTTTTCGCCAAATATCACCGGCTATTCAGTTGCATCACTGGAACCTGTGGTTTCAAACCGATTGGGTTTGATTATGGCGCTGGCAGCAGTTGGAGTTAGCGTGTTTTTCTTGAGGAGAGAGAAAAAATAAA
Organism: uncultured Candidatus Woesearchaeota archaeon; assembly: GCA_903915225.1. Lineage (GTDB taxonomy): Archaea > Nanobdellota > Nanobdellia > Woesearchaeales > B29-G15 > B29-G15. Next base: position 30,513 of record CAIWSB010000012.1, on the reverse strand, counting down.
ATTATTTCACAACTTCCTTGTATTTAGCCATTATCTGCTCATCTATTGGGTTGAAAAGTCTATTCATCAGCTCGTCAGATAGATACACTTTCTTAGAAACGCCTAAAAGCTTACCCAGCCATTGCCTGTAATGGTCGCTTGTTTTCCCGTCTATAATGAAGTATTTTCCAGGTAAACCATCCTCTTTGAGTTCAGCATCTCCGCAGGTTTGTTTCCACTCAGTTTTCCTTTTCGAAATGGGGACTTTTAGCATTCTCAATTCAAGAGGGTTAGTTGAGGCGACGATTCTCCGAACAGTTTTCTCTCTTTGGTTGTATTTCCATAATGTGAGGCGCCCTCTGACACTCTTGCTATCTAGCCAGATCTTGTCAACCCTTGCCACATAACCAACTCTATTCTCGCTATCACCGGTTACTACCTCATTGCTCACTGTCCCGAATTCAACCTTGCTTTCGAGTGGTTCAGTTTGTTCCATCTAAAGTCCCCTTTTCATCCATGAACTTCTTGTATATGTCCACAAGCTGCTGGTCAATTGGAGCAAATACTCGGTCCATTAACTCTTCACCCAGCACAACTTTCTTGCTGAACCCCTCATTGAAAAGCCTGTTCCTGTAGGAGTGCTCCCCTGTTGCCCGCTCGCCCTTGACGCTCAGCAAAGCATAATCTGCTTTCAGCATCCACTTGAGGCCAAGGTATCTGTCAACAGTCTCCTCTTTGGATTCAATCTTAAATGGGAATTTGAGGACATGCTTATTCCTTTTTATTAACTCGTAATCATTTCTCCACATCTCAACAGAGCCAATTATCATCCCCCTCTTCATCCTGAAGGAATTGAATATGCCAACATATTTTGAGATTTTACTATCTGTCTCAATTGAGACCTCATTTCTTAATTGATATGGTAATTCTATTTTTGATTCAAGCCCCATTTTGGTTCGCCCCTCTCATTTTGAATCCCGCTTTGCAACATATTGCTTGTATATCTTAGCCAGTTGCTCATCCAATGGATTGAATATTGTGTCAAGCAGTTCGTCCTTGATTACGATGCCGCTACTAAAAGCTAGTTCTCTGAGTCGTTCACGATACGAACCTTTGCCCTTTACTGGTTCCCCATCCTTGTTTAGCAAAAGGTCATCCTCTGACAAACGCCATACAGTACCCTCAAACTCCTTTGTTTGTTCCCATCTCGGTTCGAAGTGCGGGAACGGTGTCTTTACCAGCACAGTCTTCTTTTTTTGTCCAATCCTGTAATCACTCCTGTTAAGCGTGGCAGTTCCGTAAATTGCTCCATCTTTCATGGATATATATCCTATGCACCCCCAGTAGGAATACACTATCCCGTCATCTCCCTTTATCTCGAGTTCCTTTTCCAGTTTACGTGGCATTTCCAATTTCTCCTCGAGTCTTTCCAACCCAGTCATTCTTCCACCTTTTCAATTCTTACAGAATCGCGCTTTGCAGTGTATTCCTTAAACAGCGATGTCAGTTGTTCTTCAAGCGGTTTGAATATTGTGTCCAGCAGCTCATCCTTAATAACAACACCTTTTCTGAATCCCTCGTCACGCAAGCGTTGTTTATATGAACCCTCTCCATTTGCCAGCTGGCCCTTTGAATCGATTAGGAGGCATTGTTCCCTTTGGCAATACCAGGAATTGTCGAAATTGTATTCTTCATGGGGCACCCATCTGGATTCAAAATGGGGCGGGAAATCTTTGACCAGAACAACTCTCTTGTTATGCTTAGTCACAATATCACTTCTTGAAAGGGTTACATCACCGTAGATCGCACCCCCGCTCATCCTAAAGTCAGTTAAAGTCGCTGTGTATCTTCGCCCATCTTTAAATTTGAGTCTATTTTCTAAGGAATCAGGAACTTTAATCCTTTCCTCAAGGCTCATTTAGGACCCCTCTTCTGCATATAGTCCTTGAAAAATGCTAGTAACGGCTCATCCAATGGATCAAACACCTTATCCATCAGCTTCTGTGTGACAACAATCCACTTGTAAGTTAGTGCCTCTTCAATGGCTCTCCTGTAAGACCCTTCCCCCTTGCATAGTTCCCCGTTGGGAGTGACTGCATAACCACTGCACAGATTATCATTCACAATTGAATTCCAGTCCACAACAAAGTGATTGCCGGGGACAAGCACCTGCTCCAGCCTCAGGCCCCTGCGGATAATCTTTTTTTTAGATTCACTTTTGAGTTTGAAGGCAGTCAGCGTTGCAGAACAGTAAACTCCGCCATTTTGGATATAACATTCATTTATCCTTCCCACATAAACCCTTGCATTTCCATCAACCTCAATAACTACCCTATTTTCCCTGGGCATGGGAACGGTCAAACGGCTCTCGAGTTGTTTTATTTCTGTCATTTTTTACCTGTGTTTGGGGAGTATGCTGCCAGAACTTTCTCCTCAATCGGTGAGAACACACTATCCATGAGCGTTGGGGAGAGGATTACCCCGCGTTTGTTCGCGCTTCGGATTAGCTCTTCCCTGTATTCTCGGCCAATGCTGCCATCTGCGTTGATGATTACCGTGTCCCAGCCACACCTTTGCCCGTAAATCCTCCAAACCCTTTTCTTCTGGTCAACATTCTTCTCAGCAAACTCTATTTTGGGAGGGAACCCTTTAATTGAGGTCAGAGCCCGTTTGGTTTGGGAGTCAATGTCGTATCTTTCCATCCTTACCTTGCACATAATCACTTCACGAAAAATGAAAATGTGGTAGAATTCACCCATAAAGATGCTCCTCTTGCCTGAATTCGGGTCCCGCACGCGGAGCTCATAACTGTATCGTCTTTTCTTGCTTGCCCCATTAAGCAAAGTTGGCTGAAGCTCGTCTATTCTTGCTTCAAGTTCCCTGCTGTCCTGTTCTTGCATCTTTTACCTGTATCTGTTTTTTATTATGGCTCCATATCCTTTTACTATTTCATCTTCCATGGTTTTGAAAACCTCATTCAAGAGGCGATCTGTCAATACGACGTTTCTAATAGCAGCCCATTTCTTGAGATCTTCCCTTGGGATATTACTGAGTCTGCCTGACTCGTCAAGAATGGTTTGGGTCGTCCCTACTTCAGTCCTGGTTTTCCAAACCCTGCACCTTTTCTCAACACTCTTTGCTGGTTCGTTCTTTTTCTTATTCACGACTGTCTCAATATTGTACCTCTCCAAACGGTAAATCCCTTTAAGCCTATGATATTCATTTAAATGCAGATATGTGACCCTGCCGACATAAACGCATCTCTGGCCTGTCTCAGGATCCTTGACATAAACCTCATTCTTGAATCTTGATGGAACCTTGCCTACCAATGGGAGAATTCCGCTTTCAAGCTCCCTTATCCTGACTTCCAGCTCCTTCCTTCTTGAATCAGATTCCATTTTTATTTCCCCCAAAGCTTTGCATAGGCATCGAGCAATTTGGCCTCGATTGGTGCAAAAACCGAGTCGAGCAGCCTTTGGGTGGGTTTTTTACCCTCCTCAAATGCCATTCTCTCGATTGCGTTCCTGTAATCCACCGAAGGCAATCCCTCGCGGATTATCTCATATTGAACGTCAGAATCATCTATAGACCAATTGCTGATTTTTGGAGCAGAAATTGACAGCTGAGCAGCATGCTTATCCTTTGACTTGTGTGTATCGGCAGATAGGTAAACATTTCCCCGTATGACTCTCCCCTCATACACTAAGTCGTAGAACCCGCCACAATAGACGTGCTTGGCACCGTTTTCATCAATTATAGTAACTTCATTCTCTAACTCAGATTGCAGCTTCACATCAGATTCATAGTCTTCTAGCTTACCATTTAGTTCCATAAGTTTCCCCCTTAAGCTTGGATAAACAAGGGGCTTTTAAAAAGATTTGGGTATTTAACCATTGCACAGTAGGTACTAAATCCCCAACAATCTCGGAATATAAGTAAATTAAGGAAACTTGAGGTTAAAATAGTTTAGCAAAAGGGCATGTCGAGAGGTATTCAGAGCTAGGGGATTTACTTCCCCTTCACTCTTTATTTGTCAATGTTGACGTGTCACCTGGATCCAAGCCCATCTCTTTTGCCTTAAGGACTCGCCTCATGATTTTTCCGCTTCTTGTCTTTGGCAGGTTATCGATGAACTCTATTTCCCTGGGGGCTGCATGGGCAGCGAGCCCATTCTTTACGAACAGCCTTATCTCTTCTTTCAGCTCATCACTCGGCGTGTAACCTGGCCTTAGGCTTACAAATGCCTTAATTATTTCCCCACGCACATTGTCTGGCTTGCCGATAACCCCTGCCTCCAAAACAGCAGGATGCTCTATCAGCTTGCTCTCAACCTCAAATGGCCCCACACGTTCACCTGAGGTCTTTATTACATCGTCTATCCTCCCATGGAACCAGTAGTAGCCCTCCTCATCCTTGTGTGCCGAGTCCCCTGTAATATACCAAGGCTTGTGCTCGAAATAAGCGGCATACTTCTCCGGGTTGTTCCATATCTGCCTCATCATGGATGGCCAGCCTGCCTTTATTGCCAGGTTGCCAATTTGGTTTGGAGGAAGCACTTTCCCATCATCATCAATGATTGCAGCCTCAATGCCTGGGAATGGTTTTCCCATTGACCCCGGCTTGACTTTCATGGATGGATAATTTGCTATCAGCATCATCCCTGTCTCTGTCATCCACCAGTTCTCCCTTATTGTCTTGCCAAAAACCTTCTCGCCCCAGCGTATAACCTCGGGGTTTAACGGTTCCCCTACGCTGAAAATGTGCCTCAGGCTGCTCAGGTCATACTTCTTAATTATGTCGTCGCCTTCACCCATCAACATCCTGAATGCGGTTGGCGCGCTGAACCACAATGTTATCTTGTTCTTTTCAATGGTTTGGTACCATTTCTCCGCATCAAACCTTCCGCCTTTTATGAAGGTTGTAACTCCGTTGAGCAGCGGTCCATACATTCCATATGAAGTGCCTGTAACCCAACCAGGGTCTGCTGTGCACCACAGGACATCATCCTTGTGCAGGTCCAGCACCCATTTTGCAGTTATGTAGTGCCCAATCATCGCATTATGCACATGGAGCACGCCTTTTGGTTTTCCAGTGCTCCCTGATGTGTAATGCAGTATCAATGGGTCTTCCCTGTCAACCCATTCTATATCGAGATGTTCTGATGCCTTCTTCATTGCATCTTCATAGCTAACTTCGCCCTTCCCCAGAGGGCCTTTTGCGCCAACCACAATTATGTGCTCCAGCGCCGGGAGGGCGTTCTTGTTTATCCTTTTCATCAACTCGGGTGTTGTTATGATGGCCTTTGCGCCGCTGTCAAGCATCCTGTCCTTCACAGCATCCTCCATGAAGGCCTCGAATAACGGCCCCAGTATTGCGCCCACCTTGGCAATGCCCATGGCGCCGATGTAAAGCTCAGGTGAGCGTGGCATGAAAACAAACACCCTATCCCCTTTACCTACGCCCAGACCCTTGAGAACGTTTCCAAACTTGTTTGAAAGCCCCTTCATCTCACCGTATGTATACTTCTCGTCCCTTACGTCGTCTGAATAATGCAGTGCAATCCGGTCCCTGCCTTCACCTTCTGCATGCCGGTCTATTGCTTCATAAGCCATATTTACTTTGCCGGTCTTGTACCAGCTGAAGTCCTTCTCAACTTCCTTCCAGTCAAATCCCCTGTATGCTGCCTCGTAATCAGGCATATTTACTTTTCCCTCAAGTCCTCTAGAATTAACACTTTCTTGTGCCATAACATTCACCCCAATTTTGAGAATGGAATTAAACTTATATAGCTTGCTCCATCCTGCATAAAAATTTCACTGATTGTGTGCTTAATTGTAGTAATTAATGTCCATTAGGTAGTAAAAATCAGAAGATTTTTGGGCAATCCTTTGTCCCAACTGGAGGCTATCAGTAAGGCTTTTGGTGCAAAGATATCCCGCAAGATGACGAAAGCTATGCTTGCCCGCCAAGGATTTAGACTGTTAACCCCTTGGCAGTCTTTGATGCAGAGTTGCCAGCAGCATCACTGATTGTAACCGTGTAATCAATCTTCTCGCCTTTGAAGCTAGAAAGATCCATATTCAGGCTTGCGACAATATTTTGGCCTGATGCACAGGCAAAATCCTGACTGGCCTCGTGGCCCTGCCTATTGATGCTAATTTGGCCGTGGCCAATGATGCTGATTTTTATTTTGTTGCAGTTTATCTCTGTGTACTTCACATTGAATGCCCCACTCGCAAAACCCTTTGTTGGATCTAATGATATGATTGTGGGCTTTGTGAAATCCACCAAGAACTTGACGTTTTCAGTGTCCATGTGACCAACATTATCCCTGGCAAACAGTGTTATGTCATGCCAGCCAGCCTGCATGTTCACATTTTTCTTGAACGCTGCACAGTTTTGGCAGAGTTTGACTTCCTTTGGTTTAATCCCATTCTCAATATATCCAATTATGCCCTTCTCTGTTGAAAGCAAATCAAAGAGGACAGCCTGTGTGCTGTAAACCCCGTTGAATGGTGTGGCTATAATCAGCTCTGGGATGATCACATCCGCCTTGACCATAAATATCCTTGACTGGGCCTTATTTCCTGCAACATCTTCAAGAGTGAAGTAGTATTCATAATCCATGCCATCAACTAGATTATCTCCTTTGATTTGGCAGATTTTGTTTTTACCCTTTGGACAATCCTCTCTTGGGAGTTCCTGCTTCCAATCGCCACCCACCCCGCGATAGAACAGCGTGGCTGTTTTCAGATTATCTTCTGAATATGTGACAGTAAAAACTCCATCTGTATAACCGCTGCTGGGGGCAACTTTAATTATTGTGGGTTTGATTGAGTCCACGAAAAACTCCATCACGGGGTATGAATGGGTTTGGTCATTGTAACCCTGGATAAGAACTGTCAGGCTATTTTGGCCCTCTGCTGGTGTGATTTGCCCGTTGTACTGCTTGCACCTAGGGCATGCTGGTATGAACCGCTTGTTATTTATTGAATATTGAATAGATTTGTATTGCAAATCGCAGTTTACCTGAAGGGGAACCCTTCTTGTGTTGTAATCGCCCGATAGCTGAACAATTTCACAGTGCTGGTCAACGCCATCGCAGTTCTCATCAATGCCGTTGTCAGGAATATCTTCCTGTGGCATAACTGCTGTGCATCCAACCCAAGATCCAGCATCATTGCAGGTTTCAGTGCCGAATGTGCATGCGGCTAAGTCTGATGTGCCGCACTGGCGCGTTAATCCTTCTTGACCATCTGTTAATCCATCACAATCGTTGTCTTTGCCATCGCAGAGTTCTTGGGCACCAGGGTGGACGTTGACCTTTAAGTCGTCGCAGTCAGCATTGTCAATAACATAATCTGCGGGTTTTGAGCATGAGCTTATTGATGCGCTTGGGTTACCAAAACCGTCCCCATCGAAATCCCTGAAATATGTTCCCTTTACGCCCTCATCAATCTGGCTATCGCAATTGTCATCAATAGAATTGCATACTTCTTGGTTGCCTGGGAAGACCTTTGGGTTTGTATCATCACAATCTGTGTTGTCTAAAACAGCACCCAAAGGCTGCGAACAAGCGATTGTGGATATTGCTGAGTTGCCAAACCCGTCGCCATCTGAATCCAGATAGTAGGTTAAGAACAGGCCCTCATCAATGGCACAGTCATGGTTGTCATCGATACCATTACACAATTCTGGATCTGCAGTCACACATGAACCACCGCAGTCAATTCCGGTTTCGTCACCGTTCATGATTCCGTCATCGCAGCCAGGGAATATTTCTGCCTTAATGGCAGGTAATAGTATAATAATAAGTGCAATAAATACAGGTACAAATAGTCTAAGTTTAGCCATAAAAATCCCCCCAGAGCGATGAATGTAAACCTCAATATAAATGTTGCCCTTCAGCAATGGTACAAATTGAGGTGATTATTTGGTTAGGGTATGCTCACGTTCTCCAGCAGGATTACATCCTCTTGGTCCGCAAACTTCACCAGCAGGTCTATGTCGCGGTCACCGTCCCTATCAACAGCAGCAATCTCAAACTTTGTGTTGATGTCAGGCAGCGGGAAGGATGCTATTATCCCGCTATAAGTGAGTTTGCCGTTCCCATCGTTCTTGTAGAGCTTGACATTGGCAATTGGCTCAGAAGGTTCAATGCCTTTGCAGCATACTGGCTGCCTCACCGCCACAAAGATAAAGTCAGCAACTCCACGATATGTCCAATCAGCAACATCCATTGCTACTGGGCTATCCCATGGCTGGCTTGGCAGGTTTGCAACAACCAATGGATGCCCGTTGTAAATCCCTTGGTAAGTTCCATCGCCCAGGTTTCGGTAAAGCACCACGTTGCCGTTATTGGTAGTCATTCTGAGGAAGTCAATCTGGCCGTCTTTGTCCCAATCCCATCTAGCTGCAGCAACGCCCTCATGGCCGTGCTGCAGTGGGAATGTTGTCAGGACACTTTCAAGATTGAAAGCACCATTGCTGGTTTCCTCATAAACATTGACCTTTCCGTCATAGGCATTTGTTAGGTAGAGCTGGAGCGCCCCATCTTCTGCGATTCCTGCTGAGAACTCAAACCCATCTTCCTTGTCTGCTTTCGGGAGCATACCTATCGTGCCCTTGTTTTCATATGGTCCATACCCCGGTGCAAAATGAGGCGGCTCAACATAAAAAAACGTGCATCCCCCTAAAAGCAATCCCCCTGCAACTATAGCCGAAGCTAATATTTTCTTAATCATATTAACACCCCCAATTGGGTTAGAATTGAGGTTGGAATATATAAATTTTTTTATTCTTCACCACTATATAAAAGTAAAGAAAATAGGCTTATTGGGATACAGCTTACTTGAGGCTCATCAATTCCTCTTTTTCCCTTTTCCAATCCTGTACTGCTAGATACCAATCCTCAATTTGCCTGTTTAATGGGTCAAAGACCAGGTTCATCAGTTCCTGTGTGACCTTTATCTTATGCTCGGAAAGTATCTTCTTTGCCAGTTCAGCCCGGTATTGTAGTCTACCGCTACCATTCTCCTGGATCAGCAAAGGCGTGTTCCATGAATATTGGCTAGCCCAGAGATTTTTCATCTCTTCCCTTTGAATGGTCTTCTTCTCTAATCTGGGAGGGAATAGGTGTATATACCTCTGCACTTCACTGGTTACACTCCTCTCAAGCCTAGTAAGCTCTACCGAGGTTGCAGTGATTGAAATTCTTTCAGGGCTATATGGATTGGTGCTTTCAGCAAGCCCAATGATTTTCCCGCAATAAAATGCAGTTACGCTCCCATCTGTGACTTCGATAAGATTCTTGATTTCAGTTGGGAGTTTTGGCCTTTCAGGTATAACCACCGACTGCTCGAGTTCGCTTATTTTCTTCTCAATCTTTGTTTCCATGATTATTTCACCCTCTGCGGCTCAGTTACCTTTTGGTACCAATCGGCAATCTGCTTGTCCAGGGGCCCGAAGACCATTTCCATGAGCTCATCTGATACAATGACTTTGTGCTTTCGTTCTGTTTTTTCCTTAATAGCAGCCCGGCACTTCTCATTAGGTACCCCATTAGTATATAGTTGAGAATAATTACTAGGGGAAAAGTACTCAAACGTCTCCCAAAGGTGCTTCTCGCGGAGCATCGGGGTAGTTTTTCTCTCATACTCGGGGGGAAATATTCTGACAAGTCTTTTGGTAGTTCGTGTATATGGGATTAATTCATATCTGGAAAGTGAGATGCCGCCAGACACATATATTCTGTCTTCCACCTTTTTTGGCTTTACAAAATACAAGCTTCCTATGTAAATGGCAGTCACGCTCCCATCAGTAACCTCTACCTTGTTCTCAAAATTGTGTGGAAGTGAGGCCCTGAGGGAAATAGTCTTTCTCTCAAGTTCAGATATTTTCTTCTCAACCTTGGTTTCCATTTTTATTTAACCTTTGTTGAATCATTCACACAACTGAACCAATTAGCAACCTGCTTTTCGAGTGGCCCGAAGACCATCTCCATTAGCTCGTCTGTGACAACAACCTTGTGTTTTCTCTCTATTTTTTCCTTTAAGACGGTTCGGTATGAGGTGCTTACTCCGCCAGTAAACAATGGAATTTCATCGTAAAACCACTTTTTGATTCTCCAAAGGAGCTTCTCACGCACCATCGGGACATTTTCCCTCTCATATCTGGGAGGGAACACCCTCACAAGCTTTTTTTTGGTTTGTGTGTATGGTGATAATTCATATCTAGACAAAGAGACAGTTGCACTAACATGAGACACATCTTTCATTACTCCATCCATTAAACGTCTGTCCTTTCCATAGTAAAAAGAATAAAATCGTCCAATGTAAATGGCGGTTATGCTGCCATCTGTTATCTCCACCTTGTTCCTCATTTCAGCGGGCAGAGTTGGAATATATTGAGTCTCGGGACTAGATGCCTTATGCTCCAGATCTGAGATTTTCCTCTCAACCTTTGTTTCCATTACAGGTTCCACCCCATTCTTGCATTTTCGGACTTGTACCAATCAACAAGCTTTTGGTCCAATGGGTTGAAAACCTGGGACATGAGCTCGTCACTGACTTTTACATAGTATTTCTTGGCAATTTTCTCCTGAAGCTGTTTTCTGTAATTCAGGCGGGTAGATCCATTAATGTTTAAATCAGGATATCCCCCTAATTTGGCTTCCCAGAGTTGCTTCTCACCAAGGGAATTCTTGTATTCCTTCTCTATCCTTGGTGGGACAATGCTTGTGAGCTTTTGGATAGTTTCGGTCTTTGGACAGATCTCTAAACGAACTAATTTAGCTTTGCCCCATATTGATATTCTTCTCTTGTGGCGATTACTTTCATCCCTATTATTGAAGTAATTCAGATGGGAAAACATGCCAATGTAGATTGCAGTTATGCTTCCGTCCGTCACTTCAATCCTGTTGGAAAACATTGATGGGATTACACTATCTGATGGCTTGGTGGGAGGTTGCGGTGTGACTATCTTCTGCTCCAGGTCCTCTATTTTCCTCTCGATTTTTGTTTCCATCTTATTTCGGAGTGAGCAGCTCCTCCCTCTGCTTGTACCAATTCTGGATTTGCTTGTCCAGCGGCCCAAAGACCAATTCCATGAGCTCGTTTGAAACTTTCACCTGGGAAGATAAGGTAATTTCACGTTGCAGGATTGCACGGTAAGATAATTCTGGGTTGCCGTTACTAAACAGAATCTGATAAATGTTCTGTTGCCATACTCTTTTTTCAGAAAGGGTTTGGACGGTTTTATATTCGAATCTGGGAGGGAAAAGCTTAGCCATTCTCTTCTCTTTTCTTGTTTGGTTCTCGCGGGCAAATTTCTCAAGCTTAACCGTTCCATTGATATAAGAGATACTCCCCCTAGTCTGGCCTGAGACTGGCTGAAAATTGGAAAATGTTCCCCTGTAAACCGCAGATATGCTCCCATCAACAACCTCAATTGAGTTTGATATGGACTGCGGCAGGTCTGGCATCTTTATGCTTTGCTCTAGTTCAGATATACTCCTCTCAATCTTTACCATCCGTTCTTCCCCCTTTTGATTGTCATCATCTCTTCACGCTTCTTACCTATATCGTTATATTTCTTGCACCATTCCTCTATCTGCTGCTCAATTGGGTCAAATGCTAGCGCGATGAGTTCGGGTGACACTTTAATTTTATATTTGCCAAGAATCCCCTCTGCCAGTGTTCTTCTGTATTCTGGATCTGGTTTATCTGAATTGAAAATTGTGCAATAGTTAGGGGTTAAGTAATTCCACACGAGCTTCTCTTCAGTATAAGGAACCTGTTTCATTTCTACCTTCCAGGGAAAAATGCTCACAAGTTTCCGCTCAGTTTTTGCATTAACAAGCAGGTCATACCTTCCTAAGGAAATGTATCCCGTTATTATTCCATAATAATAGCTTTCTTCTCTTATCTTTATTTCAGCAGTGTAAATCGCAGTTCTGCTGCCATCTACAATCTCAATTTTGTTTGAAAGCGACCTTGGAATTGCGGGAAACTCCGGTGGCTCTACAGATGTCTCCAGTTCCGATATACTTCGCTCTATTCGTTTAGCTTCCACTTAAATCCCCCTGTTTGGATTTAAAATGAGCTCTTTTAAAAAACTATTGGATAATTTACTATTATATAGTTAAAATATGCAACATATTTTTAAGTGGAAATTTAATCAAAGGCATACCATTCATTTTTCCGACAACAAAGTAAGGCCTTTTTGACGGTATGATTGGTTAGTAACTACTGTATAATAACGAAAGGTTTAAAAGCAATCACATTTTCTTACCCCCAATGGTTACCCAAAACGGGCTTGTTAGGATCGTCGAACAGGTTGCTGCAGAGCAGGTTGCTGGCTCAATGCTCCGTGTGATGGTAGGTGATGAAACCTACCTTTTCGAGGCAGGGAGCGAGATGACGCACGGAAAGAAGCCATTCCCCCTGACACCCGAGCAGATTAAGGCTTTACAAAACACAACCTTTGGCCATGGCCATGGCGACCATATCCTCAGAACCCTGGAATTGATTGCCAAGGGTTTTAACGGGAAATTCTATTCTACTCATCAAACAGCTGCCATTGCAAAGATACAGTTTAGAGAAGAGGCCAGCGGGCCTTTTATACATAATAAGATGGTGGCTGGAAAAACATTCCAATACGGGCCTAAAAAGGGCCAGCCTTTGCCAAAGCAGCCATTTGAATTCAGAAGTGAGGATGTAAATGCAGCAATGGCAATGTTCGCCTCCCTTGACGGGCAAGAGCCGGGATTCCCATACGAGACTGATATTGAGATAGGGGATGGCGTCACAATTAAGTTCTATGAGGCCGGCCACATACCCGGTGCAGCCCAGACTATGTACAAAATAAGCAAGGGCGGCAAGAAGATTAACGTTCTATTTGCCTATGACCTTGGAAGGACAGATTACAAGATATTGGGGCATCCAGTTGCGGACATACCACTTGTAAAGTTTCCAACCACTGATTTTGATGAGCAGATTGACTACATTGTGATTGAGGCCACATACGGCAATAGGATCCACAGGCCACTGCAAGAGTCACTAACAGCTCTCACCGAAGCAGCAAGAGAAGCAGAAAAGAACAAAGGTGTGCTTGTGATCCCAGCATTTAGCATCATGAGGACACAAATGCTTTGGAATTTCCTTTTCGAGCTTGAACAGAAGGGTCAGCTGCCAGATGATATGATATTCTACTCCAGCAGCCCAATGGCAGATCAGGTTGCGAGGATTATGCTCTCCCACAAGGAGGATTTCAACAGGCAGGCTATGGCAGAGTTCCAGAGCGCCAATGATAATCCATTCTACTTCCCGAAGCTTGTGCACCAGAAGACTGGAAAAGAGACAGCTGAGACAATAGCTGAGTTAATGGGTAAGACACCAATAGGAGTGATTGCCTCCTCAGGTATGTGCGACATGGGAAGGATAATACCAATACTTGAGCAAACAATCTCAGACCCCAGGAACGTTGTGCTTCTGACAGGCTACTGCGCCCCTGGAACACGTGCAGACATGATGAAGAAGGGCCAGCCGAAGATACCATTCACTGATCAAGAGGTTGAACTGAAGGCCAAGGTTATGGAGATGGGCGGCTTGTCAGGGCATGCAGACTGTGTTGAGATGCTTGCGCACCTCAACCATTTATTCAATAATGGCCGCAACCCTCCGAAGGGGATATATATCAAGCATGGAGACAAAGCGGCTTGTTGGGCGTTAAGGGACGAGATAATCAAGGCAGGTTACAGCCCGGACATTGTTCATGTGATGCAGAAGGGCGAAGAATACCAGCTCAACTGATTTCTCCGTTAGCTTTTTAGGGAGATACCTATTATTATGCTCAAATGGCAAAGGTTCTATTCTCCAACTCGAAAGGCCAGCAGCTGCAGGGCGTTTACTCATCAGCTGGCAAATCAGACTATGCTATTGTGATGTGCCATGGGCTTGGCTCATCAATGAATGACCCTTCATTCATGATAATGGAGCGAGGCCTCAACCGTGCTGGGATTGATACACTCCGTTTTTCCTACTACAGCCAGAGGTTATTGAACCCTAACCCCCAATACATTTCCACAACAGACCTTAAGGATGATGCAACCCGCGCGTATAGGCAAATGAAAAAGACCCACAGGCATGTTGGGTTTCTGGGGTTTTCTCTTGGTGGGCTTGCTGCAATAATGGCCGCATCTGAAGCCAAAAATCCTTGGGCAGTTGCGTTGCTCTCGCCCGTAGCGACCCATCTGGGTGAGGCACTCTCGCATCTGGCCAAAGTTGATGTTAAGGAGTGGGAGAAACATGGCTTTTTCATGGATGGCAAACTCAAATACCCATTTTCACTGTATGAGGATGCCTCGCGCTACAATGTCCCAAAGGCTGCATCCAAAATCAAGTGCCCAGTCGTAATTTATCAGGGGGATTTGGACCGCAAGGTCGACCCAAAAAACACCGATATAATTGCTAAGAGAATTCCCAATTGCCGCTATGAAAAGATTATTGGGGCTGATCATATTTTCTTAAAAAACCTAACCTTGCTGCAAGTGATGAGGGGCACTGTCGAGTTCTTTAAGTCGCAGAAGTGATTTGGACGGCAAATTGAGGGCTTTATTGGCCATTTTGCAGAACAATTGGGATGTGGTTAGGGTATTTTAGCGTATTTTCTACGTAAAGTTTTTAACTTTGCGTTCATTACATTTTTATTCGTTTGAAAACTGGGGGTGAACGTCATGAAAACCGAAGGGAACTTTTTCAATGATGTAATCGCGCTCTATAATGGTAAATTGGTTTTAGTGAATAGATTAACTGAACCAAAAGGGCTTGCCCTTCCTGGTGGAAAGGAAGATAGAACCAGTGAATTTAGAATCAATGCAATTAGGGAGTTCAAAGAGGAGACTGGGCTTGATCTGTTGCTTTATGGGTGGACTGAAACAAGAGATAATTATACTAATCCTAATGGATCTTTAAAAGAGTATTTTCTAGGGTCCAAACACCCAGAAGAGATTTACCATTTTACTGTTCATTTTGGCAAAGCCATAGGTACTCCATGTGACGAGCAAGGTAAAACTCAAGTTGTCCTGCTAAACCTTGGGGACATTGATTCTGTTAAAGATAAATTTGCGTATGAAGATCACTATAAGGCCCTCAAGAGTTTCATTGACGGAGGATTTCGTTGCCGCTTTTACTATTTTGGCTTTAGGCCAAGTGGCACTTGGACCAGCAGATGGTCAAATAGATGAACAATCTGAAAATGATTGATGGAATTAAAACAAAGAAAAAGTAGTATAGAATATGCGACGGCCGGGATTCGAACCCGGGTCACGCCCGTGGCAGGGGCGTATTATGCCACTAAACTACCGTCGCGGATGGGCCCGCCCAGATTCGAACTGGGGACCTTTTCCACGTCAAGGAAACGTCATGGCCACTAGACCACGAGCCCGTGCCTATTGGTTTCAAAATCAGGTTTATAAAGTTTTGGGCTCAGAAAAACCTCTTGAGCTGCTTTAGCCTCTGGTCGTAGTCCAGCGAGGGCCTAAAGAGATTCCAAAACACCTGCTGCATCCACGAAATCCATTCCTTATCAAACACCTCGTAGAATATCCTCATGTTCTTTGGCAGTTCGCCTGCCTTGTAGAGTTTGAGTGATTCATCATTCTTGAACCGGGCAATGGAATCATCGATTATGAACCCGCGCAAGGGTGTGAAGCAGTGCCTAATCTCAATGTATTCAGGATATTTTTTCAAGAGGGGCATTATCTTTGCTAGGTTGTTCATTGATGCAATGGTCACGCGGCAGATTATCTTGATCATTATCTTTTTCTTCAGCAGCTCCTCAAACACAGCTGTCATCTTCACGCCATCTTCAATCACATTAATGAAAGAGAGGTTGCCTGAGAAGGAGTATATTGTCCGCTGTGCCTGCCTGTGCAAAGGCACGAGGTGCTGGTTTGTTGATATGTTCTTCTCTTCGAATTCCTCATAGAAAACCCTTTTCTTGTCATCAGGCACAAACTGGAAGACCTCGAAAAAATCAAAATCATTTTTCTCGCGGCTGGCCTTTATCTGCTCAAAGAGCCCTTCCTTGACACTGTCACCGGACATTGACTCTGCAAAATTATAGTACACTACCTTCAGCGCACCCTGTGTCCCAGGCCTGAATATTCGCAGAGAAATGAGCCCTGTGCTCTCCTTAATCTTTTGCACATATGCATCTGTTGTAACCCAGCTTTTATTGATTAGTTTTGAGATTTCCTGTATTGTTTTGGGTTCTTTCTTGACAAACCTGACAATCTGGTCAGTCTCCTTTTGGCTGAGTGTCATGCCTCCTCTTAAATCGAGCGTGCTTATAAGCTTTTCTAAAACACTATGACAATTATTATCTAATAAGTCTTAAATTAACTAAAACACTATATATACAGCTCAATGAAACAAACAAACCCCCTTCGGAAATACGTGCTTTCCGGCGGTCCCGGAAACGGCAAGTCAACACTCGGTGAACTGCTGAGACTCAAAGGTGAGGCCTTCATTGATGAGGCCCCTAGGATTATTATTGATAGGGAGCAATGCAGGGAGGCAGTGAGAAAAGGCTACAAGGGAGTTTTTCCAGATACTAACCTTCCAGAGTTCGAAAGGCTCGTTCTTGAAAAGCAGTTGGAAAATGAGGCAATGCCCAACTCTGTTGCTGAAAGGAACGGGAGAATTTGGCTTGACCGTTCATTGATAGATATAGTAGCTTACTGCGAGCGGGGTAAAATTGCGTTACCCGAGGGCCTCGCGGAGGCAATAGAGAAGGCAGGCATTTCCAAGGTATACATACTCGAGCCGCTAACGAGCTATGAGAATGACCGTGCGAGGCATGAGACCCGAGAAGAAGCAATGGAGGTTCACAAAAAATTGAAGGAGGTTTACGAACGCTACAGCAAGCTTCTTAGGTTTGAGGTTCAGTATGTGCCGGACATTGGGCTTGAGGCTCGTGCACAGCTGCTGCTGGCTGAGGCAAAGAGAGATATGGAGCCGGAGTTTCACAGCTGCATGCAGTTCTACAACCCTGTTGAAGTTGCGAAGCTGAAGGTGACCCTTAGATGAGGCAGGAGTTTTTTTACTCCCCCTCCACAGGGCTTTATGTTTCCAGAAAGCCTCTCGCCATCTCCTCTAGGGTGAAGGATGTAGCTGGGGGTGTAGTAATAGATTGGGATGGTGAGGGGCGCCTATGCAACATTGACTTTGATGATTCAAAAAGAATTCTTGAGGCCCTAGGCGGGGTTATGCTTAGCCCCAGGCAATACTGGAAAGTCTTGGATGACGCCAGGGCCTCAGGCGATAAGGACATGGTTTCCGAGCTCACTTCCATCAGATATGCCGAATGGCTTGATAGGGTATATCTTGGTGAGAGCACTTTCATTGATCATCCACTGGTTGCCTCCCAGTATAAATATGCTGGAAATGAGGAGGTTGCAGTTCAGCCGAGCGGCAGGCCCGGCTGGTTTGATCCGGAAAACAACATCAACCCTGCAACAGGCGAGCCGGTTGTTGTTGAAACCCAGCGTGGCAAGTATGCAAAATCATGGAAATACTGGGCTCCTGACCTTACTGTTACAAAGCTGGGTGCAGTTGCGCCAATCCGAGGTTATGTAACCTCAGTGGGCAAGCCCTCATTTGATTTGGGGATTCCAGTAAACTCAAGGCAGCCGAAGCTCATGCTGCGCGAAGCACGCTATGAACCCATTAAACCTTTGATTGATGAGGCAATTGTCTCAAAGGTTGAATCACTGCTTGCAGCTGGCAAGCCACCTGAGCTTCTTGATTTTGTTTCGCAGTACGGCCAATTATTATCAGATTCCATGGAGCCACTTATACAATCAATCAGGGAGCGCCTGTTTGATTCCCTGGGAGCTTACGGGCTAGAGAATGATATTGCAGATGTAATGAAGAGTTTGTCTGGTGTTGAAGGCCAGCTCACCTACGAAGGTTTTGCAGAGTTTGTAAGCTCATCCAAGTCACTGCTTGAGAACGCGCTTGAAAAGGGCCAGGACGTTGTTTTTGTCATGGGGCACAAGAACCCTGACACAGACACAGCCATATCTTGTCTGTTTGAGGCATACAGGAACCACCTGATGAACGGTTCCAGAACTGCTTATGTGCCAGTAGTGCAGGGCTCAAAACTCCCAGAAGAGGTGTTGCACCTGCTGGAGGATTTGGGCTCCAGCGTTCTTGTTTCAGATTCAGATATTTATACAAAGGCAAAATCCTCTGGCCTGGCACGCTGGATTTCAGTTGACCAGAACCGCGAGCCTGAGGTCCAGAAATACTTCAACACAATAATTGACCATCACGTGGCCACTGAGGCAGCCAAGCAACGCAATATCCCCAAGACAATGGAGATGTGGGGCTCATGCTCTGCGCTAATTGCCAGGAAATACCTTGGCATGGGCCTCAAGATTCAGGGCAGGTTGGCCAAAGTTTTGTACGGTGCAACCCTAATGGATACTGAGAACAGGGTTGAGCACAAGATGACGCCTGGGGATAAGGTCATAATGGATTACCTTGCCCGTGAGGCTGGCGTTAGAGATGATAATACATTCTACTCAGAACTAATGGGGCGTCTTCTGAACACAAATGATGCCAGCGTGCTTTTCAGGAGAGATTACAAAGAAGATTGGGGCTTTGGGTTTGCAGTCGCTAAGATAAGCGAAGGTTTCGGGCAGCATGGCGAGGCGCTGAAGCCAGAGCTGATTGAGGGGCTCTACAAGATGGGCCATGAGAACAACACCTCAAAGCACCTCCCCATGACATTGCTGAAGATAACAGACTACAAGAACGACCATAAGACCGTGAACCGT
The DNA here is from genome assembly GCA_903915225.1 of uncultured Candidatus Woesearchaeota archaeon. Lineage (GTDB taxonomy): Archaea > Nanobdellota > Nanobdellia > Woesearchaeales > B29-G15 > B29-G15. Next base: position 11,690 of record CAIWSB010000012.1, on the reverse strand, counting down.
GAGCGTTTGTACTTTGTATTCAACGATGAGGCCTCAGAAGAATTCAAGCAGACAACCAGGGATGTGCTTGAGGCGATTGTCAGGTTCCACTTCAACGGCACACAGCTCGAGCTCGGCCAAGATTATCTTGATTTCTGGGGCACTGGCCTGCAGCTCTCAAGAAAGGCAACTGCACCTGTGCTAGAGCCAGTTGTGGCTGCATTCAACAGGTACTTCTATTCCCCAACTATTGACGTGTGGGTAAAGCGGGATTTCCAGAGGCTCACTGGTGAATTGAAAAAAGCCACAGGGGCCTTGTCAACAGATATAGAAGGCAGAATCAACCGCATAACCTACCCAGAGGCAAAGGAGATTGCGGGAAAGCTTGGGGCAGGATTACTAAGCCTTTCTGAGTATTGGCAAATTCTTGCTGATGCAAAGGCAAAAAGCGATGTTCAGATGGTTGAATCCTTGCAGGGCTCCAACTTTGTTGAGTTCTTAGACTCTGCAATAGTTGGCAGGAAATGGCTCATCGACCACCCCGAGGTTCAGGGTGAACAAATTGTTGGAACGCCCCGCGAGGTTGTTGTGCCTGCGGGCTCTCCAGGATTGATACATCCTGATGAGATAGATATGGCAACTGGTATTCCTCGCCAGGTTCGCTCTCCAAACCAATATGGCAACCCCTATCTCTGGCGCTACTGGGAGCCTGACGCAGACCTGGTTGTGCCATGCAGATCATACATTTTCCTGATTGACCAGCCGTGCTGGGATGGCAAGTTTCATATCAATGACTCGCTGCCAAACCTCGGCATGAGGCCTGTTGTCAAGGAAGTGAAGCAGCCAGAGGCCAAGATACACTGGGATGATGAGAAATTAACTGTCAGCCTTACATTTGAAGGTGACAGCCATGTCTTCAACTGGCCGAAGAACATAAGGGATTATCCAAGTTTGTGAGGGGTTTACTCCTCCTGGTCAATCTCTTTTGCAGTGGCCTCAATAAATTGGCAGATTCTTTTCATGGCCTTTGATAAGTCAATCTCCTTGCCCATCAGCACTCTCAGCCTTTTCCCAGGTATCATGACCCACTCTTCAATCAAATAAACAGTGGTATTCTTGCTAGCACTCCACCCTTCAAGGGTCTTCCAGTTCAGGGCCATATGTCTCAGAATTTCAGCAGCCTCTCTCTCATCTTTAGTGAAATCTGTCTGCTCCCATATCAGCTTTTCAATGTCATCGTGGAGTTTTTTGACTAACTGGTTTACTAGAATATCCAGGCGCTCTTGCCTTGAAAAATGTTCGTTTAACAGCCCCATAACTTCATTCTTAAGGTTTGGGTAATCCTTGAGTGGAAAATCATTTTTGTGCCTTTGCCGGATTGCGTCACAAACTTGCATTACCCTATCAACTCGCTGCATCATCCCAATCTCTTCTTGTTCTTCTCCCATAAATGTATCACCTTGGTAAACTTTGAGAATTGGAATATTTATTTGTTTCTAAGAAAATAAGCTAAGAACAGCCCCGAACGAGATTTGAACTCGTGACCTCGTCCTTACCAAGGACGCGCTCTACCGGCTGAGCTATCGGGGCAGCTATCCCCGGAAAAGAGGGGCGGTTTTTAAATCTTTCCGGTGAGGTAATCACGCACAGATTCGTAGTCTGATTCATCCACCTGCTGGAAATCATCCTCCCAGGGGTTCTGGCCTTGGGCGTAGCTAACAAATACTGCCTTCTCGTCAAGCGCAACACCATTGCTACTCAGCTTCAGCACGCACTTGTAAAGGCTGTACTGACCCTTCTGTGACGCGGGCAAGCAGCTCCCAAGACTTGTGAGCATGACCCGTTCACCTGGGTTTAATGGAGCAGAAAAACCTTTCTTGAATTCCGAAGAGGCCTCCTTTATCTCCTCCCCCACCACACCAAACCAGCTCACCGTATAACTGAGGTTGAATGTGGCTCCAGCAGAAGTCCCTTGGTTCACAACCTCAATACCCTCTGTGCTAGGCACCAGGGCAAATTTAATTATTGGCTCAATAGTTGTTATGGTTGTTACCGGCTCAGGGGCCTTGCTGCTGCATCCAGCAATAATTATGCTTACAAGAATCACCAGGAAAATCTTTTTCATAAATACTATACTTCAAACTTTATTTAAAAATTTTACTTAAAAAAGAAAAATTTCCCTACTAAATTTAATAGTAGGGGCGAGGATAATAGGTCTCATTGTATGGGAGTTTCACTGCCCCAATCTCATCCTGGATGTCATCCAGCGAGTTCATCTTGATGAGCTTGTCTGAGACAGTGTAGAGCACATCGTCCATAAACAGTGAACGTCTTACGGCCCAGGGTGAGCTATAGTACCATGAGCTCTCCTCAAGGCTAGAGTCGCGATGGCTTATCTTGCCCTTGAGCTCGAAGCCATCCTCAATTGTCAAGCCGAAGACATATGCGCCCTGCCAGACGTTCCAGGTCCAGTAGCCCTCTGTTGAGTGCGGCCTGTCCTTTACCTCGCGGACTGGGATTACAAGGAGGTTCTTTTTCTTGTCAAAGAGGAATGCCTTATGGTCATTCAAGGCCTCTGAGTCCGTGCCTTCAGTGCCAATCTCGTACTTGGCAAGCTGCGTTGGGTGCTCGACATCTGAAACATCAAAGAGAGCCAGCTTTAAGCTCGACGTCGATACGCCGCCCCATTCATTTGCCTCAGTCTCCTTGCCAATGCCGATGATATGGGTCTCGTCATATGGGTGCAGGTAGTCCGAGTATCCAGGTATCTTGAGCTTTCCCAGCACCTCTGGGTTCTCAGGGTCCGAGAGGTCAATCACAAACAATGGGTCGATCCTCTTGAAGGTGACCATGTAAAGCCTGTCACCCACAAAGCGCGTTGAGTAAATAGTCTCGCCCTCTGCGAGCCCCTCCAGGGCGCCGATGTTTTTCATGTTCTTGTCTAGCACGTAAACATTGTTGAACGACGCCGAGTCACCTTGCCTGGTCCAAAGCTGGACGCTCGTCGCAACCCGGAGGTTGCCGTCGTTCTCATCCATGGAGAACTGGTCGTGCAGATACCCTGGAACTTCGCCCTTGGCCTTGTACTCAATGTAGCCCTTGTCAATACCAATCTTGTGGATTACGGTCTTGCGCTGCTCAATCTCAATCTTCTGGTCGTACTCTGCCTTTGCTTTCTCTATCTTAGTGACAAGATCTTCCTTTTCTGCCTTGTCCATGTTGTTGTACATGTCCTCAAGCTCGCTGGAAATCTTGTCCCAAGTCTCGTATGAGTTGAGCGAATTGTCATTCTTAATTTTGTTTATTCTGTCCTGAACATCAGATGGCAGTAAAGGTACCACCACCGTGAAGAAGCTCTCCTCTTCATTCTGCTGGTATGAGATGTAGGGCGGGTTCTTCTGGTAGGCGAGGTATATGTTGTTCTCAGACACATAGAGTGTTGTTGAGTAGCCCATCATGAAGGTCTTGGCTTCAATGGATTCCTCATCGCCCTGCATGTTGAATGCAGCCACTGTGTTGAAGTTGTAGCTGGACTCCGGGTTGTCAAAGTAATATATGTCCGGCCTTATCAGAGTTTTTTTGGTCTCCTTTATCACAGGCGTGTCAAGGTACAGCGGCTGGTACCTGACATAGTCGTTGACAATGAAATATACATAATCCCCAATCATCCTAGACTGGTAATAGTTGCCCGGGATGTTGTAGTCAAAGAGCTTCTTTGGCTTCTCCCTGTCTGTTATGTCGTAGACCACAGCATGGGTGAGCGAAGTGCTTGTAGGTCTAGGTATAAAATCATACTCGGAGATTCTGTAAACCTCTTCGTAGTCTTGGGTAAACACAACAAGGCGGTTCTGGCCAACAAAGAGCTGCTGCGGCGTGCCGTCAATCACAGTCTCAGACACAACCTTTGCTTCGTTAGCAGGGAATGCATCCACGATGACAAGCTTATTGTTGCTCAGAGTGTAGATGTACTTGTTGTCGTTCTTGACAAAGTCAGCCTCGTCAACACCGGCAACCTGGATATTTGTCTGTGAATAGTCAATTGCACCCCCTCCACTTACTGCCATGTCCATGGCTGCCGTAGGCGCTACTGATAAGGATTCTCTGAACATCCCACTCACGGCGCTTTTGATCATATAGCCGTTGCCTGAGTAATCCTGGGCATCCTTGAGGAATTCCCTGAGCTCGGCAACAGAGCCAAACTTCTTCAGCTCCTGGGTGTCACCGGCCCCGCCTGCAGGCGGTATTATGGATGGCTTTGGCGTGCATGACGCCACAACCAGAACAACTGCTATTAATGCCAAAATGAGTATTGCTTGTTTTTGTTTCATTTGTATCGCCTCTTACCTAATAATGGCCCCTTTCTTTAATAAGTTGTTAAGACTTCCATTCCAGTTGAAGTTTATTAAGCTTTCTGGCTCTCCCTAATCTTACTACTAGTGGATATTCAGTGATCCAGGATGCATTGAAAAATACCAAGAATGATATATAACTATATTAAGAGGATTGTGCAAGATAGGGCCGTGCCTAGCACCACTAAAAAGGGGTTTGGGATTGGCAAGAGTATTCATATGAATCATTCTCTATTCTGAATGCCGTAAGTTTTATATATCACTAGATTAATAAAATACGTGGGGTAATATTATTTTTGGGGATGAAAATCTAGCAAAATGGTAAATTCTTTGGATCAACAAAATAACAGGATTTTGCTTGTAAATCCACTAGTAACTTTTGATGGTCTTTTAAAAATTAGATACGGTTTCCCGCTATCTTTAGGCTACATCTCGAGTTATTTGAAGAGTAAGGGGGGGTTAGAGAGTCAGAGGGTTGATTGCGTATGGGAGGATTTTCCATATTACCTCAAAAAATTCCAGCCAAGAATTCTTGGAATTTCTGCAATGTTCTGGCAATTTGATGCACTTAAAAAAATTGCTACATACACTAAAAAAGTGTCACCATCCACTCGGGTTGTGGTTGGGGGCTACTTTCCCACATTCTCTCCGAATATAATATTCGATAGCCTTGGCAGTAAGGTTGACTTTTTGGTGTTGGGAGAAGGTGAGCAAACTTTTCTTGAACTCTCCCAGAGAATCCTTGGAGGCTCAAACCATTTTGAGGATATACATGGGATTGCGTACTATAATAATGGAAATCCTGTTTTTTCTGCATCAAGGGAAATAGTAAATAACTTGGATTTGTTTCCTTTTCCGGATAGAGATATTCGATTTGGTTGTGCTTCAGTTATAACTTCCAGGGGTTGCCCATTCAATTGCTCTTTTTGTTCTATAAAGAATTTTTATGGCAGGAAGTATAGAACAAGATCTGTTGGGAACTTAATCTCAGAGCTAATTGCGCTTAAGCGCATGGGAGTTAAATATGTGAAATTTTTAGATGACAATACTTTTGTTTCGTACCCCCTTTTCAATGAGTTTTATCGCGAATGCTTCTCAAATAACCTCCAAACTATGAGGTTTTCAATGTCTGTTTCGGGCTCTCTGATTTTAAGCCATCCGCATATTCTTGACAAGATGAGAAAGATGAATGTGCGGGGATTTGCGGTGGGTGTGGAGACAATGGATAATAAAGCAAGGGAGTTATTGCGCGTTAAGGATAAGATAAGGGACCCATCAGAGCTCATAAGGATAATAAGGAGATCTTCATTCAAAGGCAACATCACTTTTTTCCAGATACTCAATACAGGTTTTGAGAAATCAATAGATGAGGTTAAAGATAGCTCAATAAAATTCCTTCAAGCAGTTAAAGGAATTAAAAATATCACAATTCTCCCTGCCCTGATACAGCCATGGCCTGGCTCAGATATACGGGAGATGTTCATCCAGAAAGGGCTAAAAGTTGCAGATGTCACTCACCTAAAGATGGAAGAATCCGGTGTGGCCTCTAAATTCATAAGTGAGAAGCAACTCAACGATTGGGTCGTGGAGTATAAACTACTGATAAGGAAACAAAGAAAGCATTACACACCGCATTCTTTTTTTAGTGGACTTATTTTTTTCCTCACAAGCAGCATACGACCAATTACAAAGCTGAAGATGGCTTGGGCACTGTTCTCATATTATATTAGAGTAAGCTCTACAAAAGACCCATCGCGCATGTTGAATTCAACAAAACGTTTCTTTTAAGAAAAAACTGCGGGAGGAGGGATTCGAACCCACGAACACACTAAGTGACAAGGCCCTGAACCTTGCGCATTTGGCCGCTTTGCTACCCCCGCACGCTAGCTCACGAAGGATGGCCGTTTTATAAACTTTTTCACACAGTCTCCAGCTCATCAATCCTTCTCTTGGCTGGCACTGCTGTCCTGTAAAGGGCCCAGAACACTTTCTTGAGCCACTCAATCCATTCTGGGTCATAAATCTCAAAGAAAATCCTGGTGTTGCTTTCAAGTTCCCCTTGCTCCAGTCCTGCCTTCTCTTCCTCGAGCTTGAATCTCGCAACTTTGCTGTCAATTATGAAGCCGCGCAGCGGCTGCCTGCGGTGCCGTAGCTCCATTCCCTCTCGCCCCAGGCCCGAGTTGATTGCCCCTATCCTGTCCACGTTTTTCACAGAGGCAAGATCAACACGCCCCATTATCTTTATTGGTATCTTACGCTCAGCAACTTCTGCCAGGACATTACTTATTTTGTTCTTTCCTTCAATAACATTTATCCAAGAGAGGTTGCCCGCGAAGCACAGGATTTCATGCTCAGCTGAGTTGAAGAGGCTCACCAGGTTCTGCTTCTTTGAGACGTGCACGTTTGTGTACGTCTCACTGAAGCATCTCTTCTTGGACTTGTCCACATATTGGTATATATCCAGGAAATCGAAGTCCTGTTTCTTTTGCCCCAGCCTTATCCGCTCGAACAATTCCTTCTTTAGTTCCTCGTTCCCAAGGCTCTCAACATAATTCCAGTAAACAACCTTTAACGCACCCCTTGTCCCGCCCCTGAATGTTTTTACCTCCAGAAGCCCTGTGTCCTCCCTCAAGCGCGCCACATAGGAATCTGCTGTGAGCCACGACCTCCCGATGAGCTTGGCAATGTCATTCATCGTCCTCGGCTCTTTCCTGACAAATGCGAGCACCTTATCCTTGATGTCAGGGGTTAGCATATCATTTTGTGGTCTTTGATTATTTAAATAGGTTTCGGTTTTTATATCACTGTTTAATATTTTTTATCAGGAATACTTAATTTAACTAAAACTCTTTTATATACACATGGCACACGGAGGTGAGAGATCCATGGCACGAGTCGACGAATGGCGCTACGATGTTGACGGGAACTGCATCATAGGGAAGCTAACAAGAAGCTCAACCCGATACGTTCTTAGCGATGCGGAGAGGCGCAGCATAGCCACAATTGCAGACTACCTGGAGAATGGCAGGTACTCCTCAAAGGAAACCCTGGAGGCTCACCTCAACTTTGTCAGCTCGCTCATATCCAAATTAACTAGCGCAAGGAAGGATGAGTCGCAATTATTTCAGGGCAGCCTCACGCTCGAGTCACAGCTCTCCCACATATTTGAGCTGAGCAGAAGGCTTGTTGCACTCAAGGGGGCGTGAATATGGAACAAACTGCTTCTTCTAGTGACCGTGGCGCCGCCAGGGTAGGGGACGTACAGAGGCCTCAGCCGATGGACACTCAGAAATTCTCCGGTGTATCTGGCGGTCCCTACGGATTTCCGCAGGAGGAGCGGAGCTGCCAAAAAAGCCGATGCCTTGAAGATAAATTATTTTTAATTCTCTTCTAAGACCAAAACTATAAATCCTGGCTTTGCTTCCCTTCTTTAGTGGTGGTTAAAGTGAAGGTATTGGTGAATGACAAGCTAGCAAAAGAGGGGAGCTTGACATCTCGCCTGAAGAGTTTTACAAAAGGTAACCCAAAGAGGCTGTTGACAAACTTGACAGGCTAATTCGCATTAATGAGTACAAGCGGCTCCACTAGGCATTAAAGTCACGAGAAAGGCATTTGGGATTGGCAGGAGAATCCCCATGAGCCATTCTTTCTTTTGAGGCCGTAAGTTTTATATAAAACAAGGTCCATGAAATAAGGGGGGTTTAATATGAATCTAGAGGAATCACTGGCTGGAATGGAAATCTAACAAAATGGTGAGTTATAGTAATAACCAAAGAAATAAGATGATTCTACTAGTAAACCCATTGGTCACGTTTGATGGTTTTTTAAAGCAGAGATATGCTTCTTCGCTTTCCTTAGGTTATATTGCAAGTTACTTGCAGAAAAATTTGGGTTTAAAAAGCCAAATAGTGGACTGCGTATGGCAAGATTTTCCGCACTACTTCAGAAAATTCAGGCCCAGAATTGTTGGAATTTCTGCAATGTTCTGGCAATTCAATGCCTTAATCAAGATATCAAAATACATAAAAAAAGTTTCCCCGTCAACAAAAGTAATAGTGGGTGGTTATCTCCCAACATTTTCTTCTGAATCTATTTTTAAAACACTAGGCAATAAAGTTGATTTTTTAGTGGTTGGTGAAGGCGAGCAGACTTTTCTTGAATTGGTTCAGCGGATACTCATTGGTTCAAATCATTTTGATGATATTAGGGGAATAGCATTTCTTCGGCAAGGTACTTCTCAATACACCCCTAAAAGAGAGCTGATTCAAGACTTAGACTCTTTCCCTTTCCCGATAAGAAAGATTAGGTTTAGATCTGCTTCAGTTGCAACTTCCCGTGGCTGCATTTTCAATTGCTCTTTTTGTTCGATAAAAAACTTCTACAGTAGAAAATACCGCACAAGATCAGTTGAAAATGTAATCGCTGAATTAGTTACCCTCAAAAGAAAAGGAGTAAAATATTTGAAATTTTTGGATGATAATGCCATTATCTCTTATCCATATTTCCAAAAATTTTTCGGGGAATATATCTCAAAGAAACTCTACACCATGAAATCCTCAATAAAAGTTTCAGGGGCGATTTTCCTGAATCATCCTGAGGTTATGGATAGTTTGAGAAAAATGAATGTTATAGAAATTAGTGTAGGAATAGAGACTCTAAGCGAAGAAGGAAAAAAAATATTCATGTTAGAGGATAAGATTGAAGACACTCGGCGGCTTCTCAGAATAATCAGTCAATCTTCCTTTAATGGCAGCATTAATTTTTATCAGATTCTAAACACTGGATTTGAGAAATCAATACAAGAAGTTAAACATAACTCTATGCAGCTTGTCAGAGCAGTAAAGGGCATTCATAACGTGTCAATTATTCCTTTATTAGTCCAACCCTGGCCCGGCTCAGACATAAGAGAGATTTTTCTTAAGGAAGGCTTTAAAGTTGCTGATGTTTTGCATCTTAATTGTGGAGGGTCTGGTGTGAGCTCTCCAAATACAACCGGGGAAGAGCTAAATAAATGGGCCTTGGAATATGATTTACTGCTGCGCAAGCAAAAACTCAATCAAAACTCTAATTCTCTTTTTTGGGGATTAATTTTGTTTGCCACAAGCAGCATACTGCTTAAGACAAAGCTTAAGATGCTGCAATCAATGCTGTTCTATTACTTGAGAGTAAACCCCATTCAAGATCCTTGGCGCATGCAGAACTCAACAAAAACATTTTTTTAATGCGGGAGGAGGGATTCATATCTCCCTGGTAATGCGGTAATTGATATCTCGTTCTTGTTATACATAATTATTAAAGTACTTATTAATCTTTTGTTTAATGTGATGCCCTATGAAAATCCAAATGATGAATGATCGCCAGTTCTTTCTGAACCTTCCTAACCAGATTGTCCGGGCTAAAGGCTGGAAGAAGGGGGATGAAATAGCCGTTGAGATTGACAAGAAGGGAATATTGTGCTGAAAAGGCCGGAATAAATGATTAGATAATTATTACTTGCCCGGCTGATGGTGGGGTGAACTTCTTTTGAGAAGTGTTCTTTTGTTTCATCTCAAGAATCTTTCGTGTTAATTGTTTTTAGGGATTCCTACTAATAATATATGTTAGGGTTATTTTTGCCTAACATCCTTGTCTAGGGAGCCAGCCCGAGGGCTTGGGGTCAGGAGCGGCTTCGGCGCCAGCATGGCTGATTTTTGGGGTGGGCAAGGCTTTACTGAGCTCTGGAGAATCAGGCTCTGCTTGCTTCTTGCAGGGATATTCCCAAAGACCAATCGAGCTTGTAGACGAAGGTTTGGGAAAGGTATTTATACTAAATAATATTCTTTTAAGGTTATGAGTAAGAGATGTGACCTTCTGCTGATAGACCCATCCATTGAGTATTGGCAGGATAGCAAGCGCTATGATAATCTTTCCCTTGGTTACCTGGCCTCTTATGCCAGACAAAAGGGCTTCAGCACCAGACTCGTAGTTCTTGGTGATTTTAACTCACCTGAAAAGCTAAGGGCCCTGCTCAATGAGGCGCAACCCAAGCTCATTGGGATAACCGCTCTTACAAACTTTATTAATCATGTGCTGGTGCTAGCAAAGATTCTAAAAGGGCTCTCCAACACCCCCGTTGTCCTTGGTGGGCCACATGTGTCTTTCTACACTTCTTCTTTTATGACCAAAAATCCTCAAATTGACTTCGTCATTCGGTGGGAAGGAGAACTGAAGCTGGTTATGCTCCTTGATTACCTTAAAAATGGAAAAGGCTCCCTTGATTCCATCCCTGGACTGGTCTATAGGGAAGAAGAAGTGATAAAAGAGGTACAGGGATTACTCTTGGTCCAGGACCTAGATATGCTCCCGTTTCCCGAGTGAAGCCACAAATCAATAAAAACTCCATTTTGCTGCTCACGGGGTTGCAAGCAGGCGTGCCCCTATTGCCTATTCCCAAAAAGTTGCGGTCCAGGGGTTAGGTGGCGTTCTGCTGAGAACATTGCAGATGAGTTAAGGGTGATTAAAGATGATGGGAACTTAAAGGGGATATATTTTGTTGACTGCACCATGAATGACGAACCGGAGAGGTTCATAGAATTGTGCCAAGTTCTAGTTAAGCGAGGAATTCACCTTCCGAGAAAATCCCAACTTTATTTTAAGATTGAGGAAAAATTAAATGAAGAGATGATTAAATGGGCAAAGAGAATCGGGCTAGATTATATATACGTCGGTATTGAGAGCGGCTCCAAGAAACTAAGGAAACAGGTCTCCAAGAAATTCTCCGAGAGGGCAATGTTTGAAACAATTGAGAAGACCCTTGCACAGGGTATGGTGCCTTTAACAAGTTTCATGATAGGTATCCCTGGTGAAAATTGGAGCACAGTTTTTGAAACCTTTCATCTAATGACGCAGTTGAGCAAGATGGGGTGTGTTGAACAGGTGTTTGGGTTTAAGCCCTACCCGGGGACTTGGTTTTTTGACAACCCTTCCTACTCTGATTTTTCCATTGTAGAAAAAAACTTTGATTACTGGACAGACGAATACATGGTGGTAAGGACAAGTGCCTTGAGCGAGGCCCAGCTGGCTTCGATAACCTGGGTGATGAGATACATCCATGGCTGGTTTAAAAACAAGCCTGGACGAAAAGGGGGGAGGGCATATACACTCAATCTGGTTCCTCAGATGGTATGGGACATTGTCTTCTATGCAGGGATACAATTTCACATGCTCGCAAGGGCGATTCTTGGGCTGAAGAGAAGCAAGATATACCTTAGATCAAGACAATATTACCCCAGGCATATCTCCTGGGGCTCATTCATGAAGGATAAACTATAAATCCTTGCTTTGCTTCCAGCCTTCTGGGGTGGTTAAAGTGAAGGTATTGGT
>CAIWSB010000011.1 GCA_903915225.1 uncultured Candidatus Woesearchaeota archaeon | reverse complement strand
GTACCGGCGGGCTTATCCCCCTGTATTTCCAAGAAGCAATATCACCAATAAGCTGTTTTGCATACTCCAAAACCTGTTCCCTGGATGGGTGGCCCTGGCGAGAGAATTCTCCAATCTTATCTACCAGTGTTTTGCCAAGTGACATTACTCAAATATTAGAATTCGACCCTTTAAAAGCCTTTCGGTTTTTTATTACAAAATAGTAGTAACAAACCCAGAATAAGAATTATCGCAAAGCCCTCTCAACCTTGAGAATCTTCTCAATCTCTCTTTGGTTCACTGTTGCACCTTTCAGCTTCAACGCCCACAGTGAAGCCTCCAGCATCGCCTCCTTGGACTCTGGCCTGCTGGAATCGGAATACCTGTCTAGAATGCCCAGCTCATAGGCAACTGCAACCAGTTCCACTGAGCGGATTACCCTGCACCCAGAAAAATTCGTAAGAAACTCTTTCAAAGCCTTCTTTTCCAGCTTTACCTTGGTGTGGAGCTTGCTGCTAATTAGTTTTCTCAATGCATCCGGCTCCTCCACCAGCACACGTGTTGTCCGTTCATCCATCACAATTGCCTCAGCGGCAACGGAACGCGCCAACGCAAGGACCTCTGCATCACCCTCATGAATCACAGTAATTGGATGGTGTTTGGCATACAAAAGCCTCCCTGCGAGCGAAAGCGCAGTTTGCCTCATCTCCCTGAAAACATCGCCATCGCCTATTTTCAAAATCCCTTTATTGAAGAGCTCACGTGTTTGGTAGGCCTCAAACCTGTAGCGCAGGATGTTCATCGGCCTCTCAACAAGCTCCTGGTAGACTGCAGGTGGCGCCAAAAAGTCGCCTTCGTAATGTTTCTTAAGCTCCTCCAAAATCCAGAGGAGGTTGTTCAGGGCTAGCGATATTATCGGCCCGCTGTCAAACACAATTGACTTCATTTTGAAAATAAGTGCCGGGCAAAGTCAAGCCGTGAGCGCACATCTGTGCGTAGCCCGGTGTGCTCTGCCAGCGTGGTGTTGCCTATGTAGTTCATCAAATCCCATTGGGATACTCCCAGTAGGTCTGCGGATGCCCCAACAGAAAGCCCGTGCTCGTACACTTTCCAGCCTTTCTTAATCCTGGCCTGCTGCAGCACTGCATCAACGTAAAGGTTAAACCTGTTGTCAGTAAGGGCAATGTGCTCCAGCAATCCTTTCTGTGCCAGCCTGTATCCCGCCTCATCATTTGTAGCCAAACACTGTAGGAGCTTTGTCACAATTGAGGTGATTTTCCCAACGTCCAAGTCGCCCCGGGCAGCTATCTTTGACAAGGCATAAATAATCACAGCAGCAGTTATTGAGAACTCATCGCTGTAGATTGAGGAATTATGGATTGTATGGTCGCTGAGAAATTTGAGCTGGTTGTAGTCCCCTTCCTCTATCAGCTCAAGTGTAGACGCCCAGATGTTTATTAGGTCCTGCTTTACATCATCCTCCATGCAAGCCAAAAAACAAAAAAACTATTTAAGCTTTGTGAAGCAAACCAACCCTTTTTAATATCTCTAGAACACAAATTGAATTATAGTGTGCGAGAACATAAAATTTATATAGATTCAAACCGGATTAATAGGATAAACAAACTTTATCTGGAGGGATTTGAATGGGAAAAAAAATGAGAATACTGAAAGGAATTGCTTTAGTTGCAGCCCCACTATTGGCTGCTGCAATGATTTCTGGGAGCACCTACAGCCCCTGCACTTCTCCGACTCCAACACCTGATAACAGCCCAGTGGTAGTGCATGTGGCCTATAATCACACCACTTTCAAGACAGACATTAACTGCGATGGTATCGAAGAACTGGCAACAATGGATGATGACAACACTTTGGAAGTCATTAACTTCTTAATGTTCAAACCAAATGGTGTAGAGACAAGGTATGATACAGATAATGACTATTACACCCTGCCGGGCGTAGGCCAAGTCACTGGGCTTGTGACAGTGAACGGCTCGCCACTGGTGCAAAGGCAGGTTGGAGACAAGTCCACTGTCTCGCTTTTGGAATCATTCCTAACCAACCCAGACCCAGCCATCCTTGATACAATTGAGATGGCAGCCTATAACAGGCTCACCAGGACAGAAGATGGAGCAATTGCGTGGAGAAATGATGCGGCCTCCTATGGAATAATCAAAATTACGCCAGATGGGAAGCTCAAAACAGAGATGCATTATGGCATCGGAACAATAGCGGATATAGTGGAGTTGCATGATGCAGATGGCAACCTATTCAATAGTATCGTGTATGCAACGTGGCCCGATCCAGTACAAACCACAACAACAACAACCGCTGTGCCAACCACACCAGGGAATCCTTAATTTTTTCGCTAGAAAGGAGGTCACCTGATCTCCTTGTTTTTGTAAAGCCGTTTTATCGTCCTTTCCAGGCGCCCTATGTATCGCTCGGCCAGATTTTGCTGTCTTTTAATTTGGGCCTCGTTCAAATCTGTTTCAGGCATCCTGAATAGTAGGCTTGAATATGTTTTTCCATCAACAATTACTTCAGACCAAATTGTGGTATGATTCGGGAGATATGTCTTCGGCACAGGCACTTGGTCGCGCTTGACCCATTTTGGTGGGAATATCCCCTGGATTTCAATCCTGGCAACTTTTCCAACCTCTTTTGTCTCTTCATACTGGATTGTCCCTTGCGGGCTTAGGCTCAGCAGCCCCATGATTCTCCCAATGGGGGACTCAAGATAATTAAACGCCTTATCCAAACAAACCTTTGTATGATTATGGCAAAACTCAGCAGGCAGTATTAATTTCAAATATCTCTCTTTAGGGGTTTCCGGCTGTTCAACCTTTGCATCCAAATTATCAGTCTTGGGAACAGCGGTTGCTTCATTGGCCTTAGCTTCCAATTGTGGATTCACAACAACTAGTGTAGCAGGTTCAGCTTTAGCCAAGCTTACTGGTTCTACGGTAACCCTTGTCTGCCCACCTTCGTGCGTGAAATGCATCCTCACATTTGTGGGCCCACCCTGCTGGAGATAAAGTCTAAGTAAACCCGCAATCCCATCTTGGACACTTGCGTCTCCTGCATTTCCTGTGTGGACTAGAGGAACTCTTACTGAATTAACACTGGGATTTCTTCTCATACGTGCTTATTTAAAACCCGCTGCAAGTGCCTCATATACCTGTTTGCCATATCATGTTCATGCAATAAGCCCTCTGGCATATCAAGCTTGAATTCCAGCTGTTCATATTCTTTGCCCTTTACAACTTGCTCTGAAACAATCCTCACTTCAGCAATCCTATAAAGTGGGACGGTCCTGTTAGGGCTGGGTTGAGATGGATCAGCAGGAACAAGTCCTCTAACTTCAATTGCAACAATGGTGCTCAGCTTGTCCTGTGATTCGATCAGCTTCAAATCCGCCTTGGGGATATGCCCTGCAGAAAGGTAAGGCAACATCATATCAAACATGCGCTCAAGGCCACGCTTGCCTCCAAACTCATAGGCAATGCACTCCAGTGCATCTGTGTCATTCCCTTTCTTCGGCAATTTTATGGTATATGTTTGTGGCATAATTATAACCTCTTAAATTTTCTCACCAAGATTCTCTCCATGCGCCTAATGTACTTCTCAATAAGCCTGCTCTCAGCTGAACCCTCTTTGCAGTCTTCTGGCAATGCTGAATCCCTGACAAAAAGTATCTCACCAACCTCTTTGCCTTTTTCAATTGGGAGAGAGCGTATTATTGCATTGGCTGGTGTGTACGTGGGTGACCAACCAATTGTGTATTTAGTATCTGTCTTCATCCATGGCTGTGGGTGAACAACAACCCCTTCTATCTGGATTCTAGCCTCAAGAGGCTTGTCATTAATGGCAGAGAGATATAGCTTCCCATCTGGCAGGTGCCCCAAGCATAGTGCAGTAGCCAACTTACCCAAAGGCGAGTGGGTGCTTTCATAAGCAACACTCAACCAGGATATTGGGTTTGTCATTGGTTTTGGTAATTTTAAAGCATAGGTTTTTTCAGCCATTTTATCCTCCATTATTGGTAATATCTTCTGACAACCTTCTCAAGGCGTCTCACAAATCTCTTGGCGAGCTGGTCCTCAATGATGTAATCGGACTTAACCTGAGAAGAGGTGTCGGCTTTGAATTCCAGCTGTGAATACTTTGCATTGGTAATCGGTGCGCTGTGGAGTGTTGTGCTTGCCATCACGCCAAGCTCCAAAAAGGACTCTGAACCCTTATCTTGAGATATTGACAAAGTGACAGAATGTTCACCATTGGCCGACTGGGCGATTTCCATCTCTGCCCCAGGCAAACCGAAAAGCCACGTTGCCGATTTGATGAACCGTGATTGAAGGTGCTCATTTGACTTTGTCAGAGCTTTTATTAGGGTATCGCGATCCATTTCAACTGGCAACTTAAGAGAATAGGTTTTCACATCTGTATTTGGTGTAGTGGTTTTCACATCCACATTTGGTGCAT
>CAIWSB010000010.1 GCA_903915225.1 uncultured Candidatus Woesearchaeota archaeon | reverse complement strand
CAGTCATATCTCTTAGATTACCGCTCACCCTAGCAATTGTGAACTCCATTTTGGTGGCTGTTGGTGATCACAAGTTGCTAATTCCACTCCTCCGCATTTCCAAAATACTTGATATCCATGGCCAGATGATAAGTCAGGAAGAGGGAGTGACTTACCTTGTTTCTGATGGCAAGCAAATGAGATACTTCCGGCTTGGAGAGCTCCTTGGGATACAGCACCAACCTGCAAGGATACTTGTGTATGAGTATGGAAATGAACTGGTGGCTTTGGGGGTGGATGAGGTGCTATCAAGGGATTTCATCCTAGTGAACAAGCCAGATGCAAGGTTATCCTCAATTCCAGGAGTGGGTGGCACAACAGTCATGGGTGACGGACAAGTCCGGGTTGTTCTTGATGTTGAGTCAATTTTAAAGGGAAGGGAATAGAAATGGGAATTCTTAGGCTTTCAAAACGCGAAAGGGATATACTTACCGAGATAGCCAACATTGGAACAGGCAAGGCCACATTGGCCCTGGAAAAACTTTCGGGATGCAATGTGAAGCATCAAATCCCAAAAGTGAGCCTTAGAAATGGATTAAAATTTAAGGATGTGTTGGCCTGCGAAGTTGATTTAAGGGGTGGAATCAACGGCAAAGCAGTTCTGAGTTTTCCTTCCGAAGATGTTTCAAGGTTGGTTAAGCTCATTGCCTGGAATTGCAGGGTTGAACCAGAGCTTGCTGGATTTAAGGAGATATCAAATGTATTTGTCGGGAATTTCCTCTCTGCCATTTCCTCATTTCTTGAGATTAAATTATCTCACACTGTGCCAAGAACCTTGGGGCAGCGAGAGGTTGCCAAAATTATTGGAAAGCAGGGAATTGCTTTTGATGCTCCAGTTACAATAAATGAACAGCAAATTCGTGGTCATTTCATGTTGGTTTTGGATGAAAAAAACAGTGATCTGCTCTTCAAGCACATTCAAAAGAAGTTCTAGTGGTTAAATTCTTCCCAAATTTTTCTTGCAGCAGCGCGTGTCTCTTCCTCATTTCTTGGTGGGGTAGTATCAATGAATTTAAAGGTGGAACCAAACTTGGAAAAAAGAGTCTGAAGCCACTCGCTGGTGTATCGCTGAATCAGATTCCGCTGGAATGAGAGCTCCTCAAAAATCTGTTTGCTCTGGTCAGACCTCGCCTCAATTCTTGGAATTACTGCCTCTGGCTGGGCAGTGCAAATTATTATCAACGCAGGGGCATACTTTAGCGCAAGCTTATTTCCGGGAAGGTTCATCAGGTCAGTAAGTGGAATGTGAATCTGCAATGGCTGGTAAACAAATGAGGTTATTACGCCCCGTTCCTGGAGGATAATCTTCCCCGCCTCAAGTGCAGGAATAATCACGCGCTTGTAAAGTATCTCCCTGTCCAGTGCAAATGCCTGGGCAATGGAAACCCCTGAATACTGCTCCTTTCCAGAAGAACGAATCATCTCCTCTTTTATAACCCTACCAATCCATGCCAATGTGGGCTCGCAGCTCACAATGTATTCTGCATCAGAAAATTCAGAGAACTCTGGAATACGGTTGTTATCACGCTCAAACTTCCTTAAATCAAATATTATTTTCTTTTGGTCCCTGGCCCACTCAACAAGCCCCTGCATTGCCGTGGTTTTTCCAGAGCCATCAAGACCATCAATTATGACAAGTTTACCCTTCATCCCTAATCTCATTAATTGGAGAATATAAAAATCTTGCTATTTAACCATATACGGGCCACGCAGATTGTAACCAAGCTCACGATAATATTGTCTGACACCAATTCCAGAGATTACATAAATTTTTTTTTCACCTGCATTGCGTGCCAATTGCTCGGCAATTGCCATTAGCCTTTTGCCAATTCCGGTATGCTGAACATCCCCCCTTTTAGCAATTTCAGCAGGGGCGCCATAGACATGGAGCTCCCTAATGCCTGCGCGCCCATGGCAAAGCCTCAGCCTACAGAAACCCAACAAGGTGTCAGAGAGCTTATCCTCACATTGGATAAAGTGTTCCACACCACCAGCTGCATTGTAACTTGACACCCTAAAGCTTTTCCTCTTGGTATCAACCTCAATGCCACTTTTGAAATGCGTTCCGAACTCCCTGCAGCGTATGCATCTGCAAGCCACTCCTTTCAGGAGTTGCCTCAAGTTTGTCATATTGGGCCCAGCACGAATTAGCTGGCAAGGTATATCCCGCTGAACCCTCATAATACGAGTGTACTCGGGTATGAAATGCTTACCCTGGCGTATAATATCTGCTGCTGAAGAGACACTCAACGGCTTAAAAGAGCCATTCTGCCAATCCTTAAAGAGCTGAGTTCCCTCAACAACAATGCAGGGATATATTTTGAGGAAATCTGGACGGAAACGCTCGTCAGAAAACAGGTGCTTAAAGGTTTCAACATCCTTCTCAGCTGAAGAGCCAGGCAAACCAGGCATTATATGGTATCCAACCTTAAGGAAGGCATCTCTGAGAAGTTTGGTTGCTGCAACTGTGTCTTCAACAGTATGGCCACGCTGGATTCCCTCCAGGATTTTGTTGTCAAGACTTTGAACCCCGAGCTCGACCCTTGTGCAACCCAGCTTCAACATCTGCTTTATGTGTTTAGCCTTGCAATGGTCCGGTCTCGTCTCTATGCACATTGCAACACACCTAATTGAACTAACCTGATTCCTAGCCTGCTCCTTTGAAAGCTCAGCTCGTCCCTTGAGTTTCAATATCTTTTTCTGAATTCTTGAAACCCGATCAGGAGAGGCTATGTCACCTGGCAGTTCGAAAAATTCGCGGAATTTTACTATATCAATTTCATGGTTTTTGATAAAAAGCTTAGAAAAATCGTTCAACCCTTTGAGGGTTTGGGCCATAAACTTATCCTGGTAGTGGATTGGGAAAGATGGAAAAGTTCCACCCATGATTATTAGTTCAATCTTCTCAATATTGTGCCCTAATGCAACATACTGCTCCAAGCGGTTGAAAACCTGGAGGTATGGATCAAAATGGTTCCTAATGGCCCGTCTAGTGGCTGGCTCGCTTCCGGTGTAACTCTGGGGTACATCACCAAAATTGCTACCAGGTCCGCCTGGGCACATGACACACCGGCCATGGGGGCATTTTCTGGGCTTTCCCATAACAGCTACAACTGCCACGCCAGATAAGGTTCTTGTTGGCTTTGTAATGAGATAAGGGCGAACCTTCGGCAGCTCGCTTTCTTTGGCTTGAATAAGGATATCAAAATTAGACGGGATTTTCCTTAGTTTGAAAATGTTTGAGAGCCTCAACTTCTCCCGAGCCAGTTCTTGCATATCTGGCTTGTGCGATTTCACAAAGCTGAGCATCTCTCTAAAAAAGTCACATTCCATTGTTCGTAAAATTGTGGAAAGGTTTAAATAATTATCCACCAAGAAATACAAATATGGAAACGATTGTAATTCGGCTTGGCGGTTCAGTGATTTCTGAGAATGGTGTGAATGTGCCATTAGTGAAGGAATTCAAGGAACTTGTGACTCGTTATTTGGATAGATATAGGTTCATTATTGTTTGCGGGGGTGGCAAGATATGCAGGCTTATCAACGAAGGTGCAAGGCAGCTTGGTGTGGCCTCAAATGAGGAATTGGATAAGATTGGCATTCGAGCCACCATGCTTAATGCTGAGATGATAAGGGCGATATTTGGTGAGCTCGCCTATAAGGAGATTGCCTTTAATTACAATAAAACGGTGCAGTTCGATAAGGTGCTTGTGTGCTCTGGCTGGCTCCCTGGGCATTCCACCGATTTCGGAGGAGTAATGTTTGGCAAGAGATACAGGGCAAAAACCCTGGTTCATCTAACTGATGTGCCTTACATCTATGACAAGGACCCAAAGAAGTTCCCTGATGCAAAGCCTTTCAAGCAACTCATGGTAACCAACTACTTAAGTATAGTAGGCTCAACCTTCTCCCCAGGGATGAATGTACCATTTGATCCCGTGGCTGCCCAGCAAGCCCAAAAGGCTCTCAAAATAATAATCATGTCGGGGCTAAAAAACCTTGAAGGCCTGCTCAATGGTGCTGGATTTGAAGGCACTGTGCTTGACTAAATCTTGTTTTCAAGGGTATTAGTGCTGTAGTGGTTCTGTCTCAGCAGAATGACTTTTCCGCATATGCAGTCAATCCTGTGGTAATGGTGCTCCCCAAAGAATTCTTCAGTAAATTTCCGGCCTATCTCTGTGTTACAGTAAGGGCACCGCCGTTCTGTATGTTTTTCCTTAATCATGTGGTGTGGGTGCATCACTATCCATTTTTGAAGCAAATGCACTGTTTAAATTAATTTCCAATGTTTAGAATATATTTGGGCGTCACATTTTTATACTCCCAACAACTTCTCCCTGGCATGAAGTGTAACGTATGTGGTGGAAAGATAGAGGAGACATTCCTCGTCAAGCCTATCGGCACCTATGTCAAGGATAGCAAGGGCAAGAAACACCTTATTTGCAGCCAATGCCAGAAGAAGCTCCCATCTAAGGAGCAGGTTTTGGAAAAGCTCTAGCGCCCCGGTAGCATAGTGGTAATGCGTCGCTCTCGTAAAGCGAAGATCGAGGGTTCAAATCCCTTCCGGGGCTTTTGTAAGAATTTCTTTAAGATTATCGTAAAATATTCCTGCGATAAGCCACGGAAGACCAGGAAATGCTCACATTTCCGCTGCCTTCCGGGGCTTAGCTGTAAAGCCCAGCAAAATTTTCAGTTAATATTCTTGTGCCACTGAAGACTGAAAAATCCAAACATCTTTGTCTGCCTTCCGGGGCTTTTCCTGAAAAGCCATTTCTCAATAAAGAAAACTTTAAATAGCCTAAAAACAACTCGAATATTGGGGGGGATCTATATGCAAAAAAAGGAATTGGACAAACTTCTTGAAGGTTTTATTGGCGGGGTAATTATGGATGTAACAAATGCTGAGCAGGCCAAGATTGCCGAGGATGCCGGTGCTATTGCTGTAATGGCCCTTGAGAGGGTGCCTGCTGACATTAGGGCTGAGGGCGGTGTTGCCAGAGCCGCTTCAGTGAAAAAGATTGAAGAGATTATGGCAGCAGTTGAAATCCCTGTGATGGCAAAAGCCAGGATTGGACATTACGAGGAAGCGAGACTGCTGGAGGCGATTGGCATCGATTTCATTGATGAGAGTGAGGTTTTAACGCCTGCAGATGAGTATCATATTTACAAGCTCAAGTTCGAAGCCCCGTTTGTGTGCGGCGCTAGGAACCTTGGTGAAGCACTGAGGCGTATATATGAGGGTGCTGCAATGATTAGGACAAAGGGCGAAGCAGGGACAGGTGATGTCAACCAGGCAGTTGCCCACATGAGAGTAATGCGAAAAGAAATTGCTGAACTTGCTGGACTGTATAGGCTTGGCGAATTCTATAAGCATAAGGGAATTGAGGATATGGAGCTCACATTTATGGAAAAAGCCCGTGAGTATGGGGTTCCAAAGGAGCTTGTATATCTAGTCGGGAAGCACTGTAAACTGCCCGTGCCCAATTTTGCAGCCGGCGGCGTTGCAACCCCAGCTGATGCTGTGCGCATGATGTCCCTTGGTTCAGATGGTGTTTTCGTGGGCAGCGGGATTTTCAAATCACACGACCCAGAGAATAGAGCAAAAGCTATAGTTGAGGCAGTGAAAGGATGGAGCAGTGCAGTGATCCTTGCCGATGCATCAAGGGAGCTTGGCGAAGGGATGCCTGGGATTGCTATCACTGAACTCAGCGAGGACAAGAAAACGCAGTATAGGGGGAAGTAAGAAATTCTTATTCTATTTTTCTTAGCGTAGGGCTGAATTTCCACAGCAAAGATACGCAGATAAAGGTGGCTATTGCAGAGAAAAGTACGGCAACGACTTCACTAAAGTGCTCGGCTGCAAAGCCTACCCAAAGTGACCCTAGAGGCATAAGCCCGAAGAATATGAATGACCAGATGCTGAGCACTCGGCCCCGAAGGTGGTCTGCGACAGAGGTTTGTAGGATAACGCTTGTTAGGTTAGTAACCAGTATATGGGCTGCCCCAAACAATGCCACAAGCAAAAAGGAAAGCCATGGCAAAGAAGTTAATGAGAACACGACAAGGACCAAGCATATGAAAAATGATGCTCTGGTAATAATTCTTCCACGGTTCCTAATAAGCGCATGTGATGCAATCCAGCCAGACATCAGCAAAGCTCCAATGCCTCTTACAGATTGTAGGATTCCGTTCGTTGTTGCATTTCCATGAAGGACTGTAACTGCCCAGGCAGGGAATAAGGTAATAAATGACATGGAGAAAAGGATAATTGCTGACATCAGCATGAAAATTGCCTTAATTTCTGGGTGAGCCTTTACGTATTGGAAACCCTCCTTGAGTTCCTTCATAACAGACTTCCCCACCCGAGCGGGGGGTTTCTTATCAAACCTCATTATCATTAATCCAGCAATAATGGCTATAAATGAAATACCATTTAGCAAGAAACACCAGCCAGCACCGAAGAGCGCGTAGGCAATTCCGGCCATGGCTGGCCCTACGACCATAGACAAGGTAAACATGATGTTATTCATGGCAACAGCATTTGTGAGGTGTTCTCGATCAACCAAATCCCACACAAAAGCTTGTCTGGCTGGAGCGTCAAAGGCATTTGCCACCCCGAGGAGGAAAGCCAAAACAAGAATGTGCCAAGGCTGGACAATGTGCAAAAAGGTCAATGCTGCCAATAAGAAAGCCAAAATCATCATAACAGATTGCGTTATTAAAAGCAATGTTCGCCTGTGGATTCTATCTGCAACAACTCCACCATAAAGGGTAAATAGCCAAACCGGAGCCCCTGAAAAGAAACCCACAAGTCCCAAGTAAGCCGGAGAATGGGTAAGCTCGTAAGCCAAAAAACCCTGGGCAGTCATCTGCATCCAAGTTCCAAAGAGGGAAACCATCTGCCCCCAGAACCAGAGTCGGAAATTTCTGGAATTTAGTGCTGCAAATGTTCTGTGTCCGCCAATCTTTTTTAGTAACATGCCAAAAATAAATGGAATTGGTTGGCCCTTTATTAATTTGAGCCCAATGCATTGTGTCTAATAGAATTTTGTTACTTCTATTTAATAGTAAAAATAGTAAGATTTATAAAGGGGGAAATGTTACACCCCTCAATGGCTGATTTATTTGATAATTTCCAAAGGAAGTATGCAAGTCAGTTTGAGATTACATCTGAAAATGGCTGGATGAAGATAGTTTCAAAAGAACCTCTCTCAAACCGTAATTACGGGTCTGATGGGCCTTTTTACTTAGAATATTCTATCCAGTTGGATGACCACCGTCCTGGTGTTAGCCTTGAAGACAGAAGCAGGCATGTGTGGGTGCGAGATTCTGAAGGCAAGGGCATCAGGCATGCCAGCTACAGCGGTGGAAACGGCATTTGTCATGTTTCTATAGGTGATGAGCACAAGGAGTATTCAGAGCTTATTCCACAGGAGAGGGGAACTGTGAATAACTGGATGAAAAGCTTGGATAAGTATGTGAAGAACATAATGCCGGATTTGGAGGAGTTCCTTGAGAATTACAGGCCACATCATGTAACGGATCATTCTCATCCAAGGCGAACCCTCCCAAGTCGTCCGCGTCAACAATAACATCAAAGAAATTAAGCACACTTTATGTTAAGTTTTTCTTCCAGCAGATTTTATTGCTTAAAAGATTTTTTTCGAAGGACACCAGTAATGCTAGGCCTAGAATCTGTCAGCAGATGGAGGTAAGCATCAAACCTTGTTCGAAGAATGAGAAATTTTTGATAAACCAAGAAGAGGAAGTTCACCCTTTTTCCTCTTATCAAGATAATCAGAGCATGGGCAAACACAAGAACTGAAACAATAACACCAATAACATAAAGTAGAAGAGAATACACAAGCAGATAAGGCAGCCTGATCAACAACTCAAGCCGTGATGCATTTTGCCTAAAATCAACCTTAACTTCAATTTGTTTCATTGGAACCAACTCCTAAATTCTTCAAATGTAATATCACACTTACTGTAACTATTGCAATCCTTTTTACCAAGTCCCGGAACCAAT
>CAIWSB010000009.1 GCA_903915225.1 uncultured Candidatus Woesearchaeota archaeon | reverse complement strand
GGGATTACTGTAGGGCACTGTGAGAGAGGTTGCGAGAACCTGATAAGAGGGTATCAGGGTTGGGGCGAAAACTGAGATAGTCAAGCGGTGGCTGGATTCAGAGGTGTTCACAATGAGAGTATGGTTTCCAGCCTCAAGGTCAGTGAGGAAAAACTCATAGTATCCCTCACTATCTGTCACGCCTGCATCAGTCAAATTACCATCAAGGTAGGCATCAACAGTTACATTAAACAGACCTCCATAGGTATCATCCAGGACGTTACCAAAAACCTTGGCAGTTTCCCCGGTCTTGTAGGAATCGCTGTTAATGTTCAGCGTCAAGACCTGGGCATAGGCACCAAAGCTCAGGGCTACTACCAAAAAAAGACATACTAGAATCTTACTGACGGTTTTCATCAAGACACCCCTCTTTTCCCTCTTATAAGAGTATACATTTTATAGTATACGATTTCAGATACTAAAGTATTTCATTTCCTTATATTAGTATATATAAATATTTCGTTAAATTATGGAGTTGTAAAGCTTTTGAAAATAGTGTATTGTTTGATTTCGCAAAATTCAGCGGCTCTTAAATTCCAGAAATAGCTTTTCAAGTTCAGATTTCAATTCCTTTTGAGGTTTTGCCTTGAGTTCATCACTCAAGGTTAGAGTCCATGCATTTACCTCATCATCAAGGACTTCTTCACAATAACCGCTCATTCCCATTAGTTCCTGTTTTATCTTATCTACATTAAACTTATTCAGGATGGATAACACTTGCTCTCTATAACTTGGGATTGTGAAGAAGAGCGCATGGGCAAGCTCATGGTCACAGAGTGAATCGGCGCCTACAACAACACCTATTATGTAAAAAATCCCTGAGACATTTTTGAAAATGGAGATTAGCTGCTTTTCTGCGGGCGATAAAGGATCAAACTTTCCTTGAATAAATGGCTTAAGCACAGATGAGGGGATGTTAAACGCCGGCCAATCTTCGTAATAGGTGAAGGCTCCCTTTTCTTTGGTATACCACTCCTTAAACTCCTTCAATGAAAATATTTTTCCTCTGAATCTTGGTGATTCATAGAACTCCTCAAATCTCAGGAACGTGGATGCAAGCTCAAGCTGGCTATTGAATTCTAACTGAAAAATCCTGTCACGAATTTCAGTTTTTTTGATGTGCATCCCAAAAATATTTCATAACAGAAATAAATAGTTTGCTAAGAATTGATTATATCAAGCAATTTCTTTTGATATGCTATGACTTTCTCCTGCTGGGATGAGGTCCAGAGTGGGCTTGGGGATTGCGTGAAATCAGCCATCCTCATGTCCCAATTGGCCTCTTCGCCGGGCCTTGCATATTTGTTGCGCCGGTACTGGGAGACCCCAATCACCGGTCTTGGGTCGAAAGTATGCTCTTTAAGGTAGAAGCAGACCGCACGGGCTTGTTCAGCAGCCAAAACTTCATCTATGTCCTCCTGGCCGTCATATATTATTGTGTCATCTTTGCCATTCAGGGCAATTTCAATCTCAGGGAACAGCTGGATCACTGACTTTATCAGGCCAGCAAGCCCCTTCTGACCAATTGTTGTTTCCAGCGCAAGTGTTATTTCGTGTGTCTCTTTTGGCATTTATTATCAAAATGTCGTCATTATTTAGTAGTATATAAACCTTTGGGTTAAGAAAAATGGATTTTGTTTATTTCCCAAACCTTCTCTCGCGGGTCTGGAACTCATCAATTACCTGCTTAAAGTCATCTGGCGTAAATTCCGGCCATGTTTTCTTGAGGAAAAACCACTCGCTGTAGGTTGATTGCCAGGGCAGGAAATTGCTAGTCCTGGTGACATCGCCAGTTCTGATTATTATCTCCGGCTCGTCCTTCATATACAGAAAATTTGAGAAAATCTCCTCATTGATAGGATGCTTAACACCATCCTTCAGCATTCGATTAATTGCATCAATAATCTCTTCCCTGCCGCCATAGGCAACGCAGAAGTTGAGCTTGAAGCCCGAGTTGTTCCTGGTTTTCTCTCGGGCTACTGCAATTGCCCTCTGAACACCTTTGGAGAGGAGCTCAAGCCTGCCAAGGAAATCCACCCGAAGCCCTAGGCGCTGGACATCCTTGCTGTTGGTCAGTGAGGTGAATGAGTCTTCAAAAATCTTCATCAGAAATGCCTTCTCTGCCTCACTCCTGTTGAAATTCTGCATTGAGAAGGCAAAGAGGGAAAGCTGTTCAATCCAGTAGCTATCCTTTTCTTCACCCTGGAGCTTTGCGCCCCAAGCGAGCAGTCGTTCAAGAGCCTTAGCGCCCTCCTGATGGCCTTGGAATTCCAACATACCCCGTGCACGTGCAAATCGGCGGTTGCCGTCCAGGATTATGGCAACATGCTTGACCCCCATGGGGCTACCCAATTCACAAAGATTTATATTCTTTTCCATGATTTACAGCAGGATGGAAGAGGATGGGCTGCTGCTAGAGGGCGAAGAGCTCCCTGAAGAGGAGAAAAAGCGCGGGGTTTGGGTTTATTTTGTGGCTATTTTCATTATTCTTATTATGACTTTTTGGGTTCTGGCCAACTATGTTGCTCCTATTGACCCCTCTCCACAGCAGATTTCAAGCTTGGAAGATGTCAAAGCAAAGTTCTCTGGAGATTGGCATGAGAGCCTTTTGCCAAGGAAGGATGTCTATTCAGCAATGAACATAACCAGTATGAAGCCTGTGGCAAACTTCATCTCCACAACTGCTTGTTCAGGCAAGCGGGTTTGCTATGCCAAAGCGCTCTATCTATTTGTTCGTAATACTATTAAGTATATTAATGACCCTCTGCAGCAGGACTTCATCCAGGCTCCTGAGGAGACGCTTCTAACTGGTGGTGGGGATTGCGATGATGGGGCAGTGTTGCTGGCCTCATTGCTAGGGGGAATTGGGATAGAGACAGAGTTTGTCTTCAAGCCCGAGCACGTGCTGCTCCGTGCCTGGATGCCTGAGGCTGCCAAGCATTACAAGATGAATGGGGACTGGGTGTATATGGATTGGACGTGCAGCAGGTGCGAGTTTGGGAAGGTAAAATAGTAAAATTTGGGGTTTTGTAGCCCCATTATGGTGACAACTTTTTTAGGGTTTTGGTCTCCTTCCATCCCCAATTTTTTATCGTCGGTGTCTCGTCTATGGAAAATTTTTTAAACCCTCTCGGAGTCTTATGGCTTAATAATGCCAATCTTGAGTACACTTATTGGTCTGTTAAACGGCACGACTTCGGGTTTTTTTACCAACTACGTCGCCGCATTGATTATTTTGTTAGTTGGAGTTATATTGGGTAACCTCGTCGGACAGCTTATGAGGAAGCTGCTCAACTCCTTTGGGATAAATAAGCTTATTAGGAGGACCGGCCTGGGCATTTCCCTCGAGGAGATACTCTCTGGGGTGTTTAGGTATATTGTCTACCTTGTAACCATTGTACTGGCAATGAACCAGGTTGGGATGACCAGGACCCTTGTTGAGGGTGTTTGCCTTGCTGTGGCTCTAATATTAATCATATCTATCTGCATTGCTCTAAAGGATTTTGTCCCAAATCTTATTGCGGGGCTTTACCTGCTCCATGGAAACACTGTCAAAGTCGGAGATAGCGTGGAGTTCGACAACACCAAGGGCAAGGTTATTGCAATCCATATCATGGATTCAAGACTGGAGACAGGTAAAAAAGAGTTCTTGGTTGTGCCAAACTCAACCATGCTAAAGAAACTTATTAAGGTTAAGAAATCCAGTTAAGCGCTTTCTAAGATAGAGCTTATGTTCCATAGCTTGGTCCTGATGAAAGGCTGGAGATTTGTGTCATCCATAATCTCATCCACAATCTGAAGCGCTTTGTCAACCTTTATGCGGAGGTCCTCTCCTTCCTGCTGTAAAACCGCCTTCATTGAATCAAGCTTGCTGATTACATTCTTGGGGATAGAGCGGTCCCCACTAAGCTCAAGGATAATTGCATATATTTGATCCAAGACTTGCTCCCCCATTATAATCACTTTTTGCCTTCAATGTGCTTCAGGACCTCTTTCTGGAGTGCCTCAGCCACCTGTTTAAGTTGGTCCTGTTGCTTCTCCAGTGTCGTGGCGCGAAGCTCAAGTTTCTTCTTTTGTTCAGAAAGCTCTTTTTTGAGCGTTGGCTTGTCAGAAGAAACCATTACGTTCCCAATGATTTTAAATGCCTCACCAGCGGATTTGTCCTCGAGTGCGCTCATAGCGGACTCAACCTCGCCAAGCTGGGAATCCAGCTTCTGGCGTTGCAGCGTCAAAGCCTGGATTCTCTGTTCATACTCTTGAAGTTTTTTTATCTTTTCTTGTGTGTTTTGTGGTAGTTCCATTTTTATCAACCGCCTCTGAGGCAGCCTCAAAAACAGCCAAAAGCTTGGCCGCAGAGTTGAGCTGCGCCCTCAGTGCCACGGCATCCTCGGCGTTGATGTCGAGCACGAGCCCACCCTTGACCTTCCGGACAGAGAGTGTGGCCCTCCCAGACTTGCTGGGCCTAAAAAGGGAATAAACCCCTGGGTTGCAATTAAACCTAAGTAAGCAGGAGTACCTCATCTTGCCTTGACGTGAGTGACTCGCTCTCGAGCCTTGAATATAATCTTGCTGCCACAGTATGGGCACCTGATTTTTTTCCTCACGTAGTCCAATGAGACATCTTCGTTGCAATGAAAGCACTTGTAGCGTACCATATTTACTCTTTTTTCTCCTCAACTGGTGCTGTTTCCTCTTCCTCTTCTTTAATCTCCTTTTGTATAGTGTAGGCCTTGCCTGTGAATTTCTTGCCGCACTTGCCGCACAGCCAGATGCCAACTGCAGTCCACTTGACAGCCTTGTAGTGGCAGAACGGGCACTCTTTCTTGCCCTTTTTGAGCACCTCAATCTTGGAGAGCTTCTTCTTCACGCTAAGTCCATATCTGGGACCGAACCTTTTTACTGCTCCTGCATATTTCATCTTAAGCCTCCGAGTGGGAATTTAAAATTTTGTCAATGCTTAAATATCTTTCTATGGGGCTGCCCGGATTTGAACCGAGGTTACATGGTCCCAAACCACGTGTGATAGACCAAGCTACACTACAGCCCCTGGGCTTAGAGGAGGAAGTGATACGGGCTTTTTAAAGATTGCGGGGGATTAGATGTGGCTCGAAACGCATCTCCATTAGTTAAGATACTAATTAAAATAACTGTAACACCAAAGAATCGTTAGATACAGAAAGAAGGCAAAAGGAATTCTTAATAAGATTACATCCCAGAGGTTAAGTAATTTATGCTATTATATAGTAGTAAAAAAACGTTAGATTTATAAATAACCGGGCTTTTTCTGTCTCAAACATAATTATGAAAGGACAAAATGAACCAAGAAACAATTGAACGGGTCCAGGCATATATCACCAGAATGGAGGAGAATCATAACCACGCTAGGAAATACAACCTCACAGAATACGGCTTGTGGAGAATTTGGAGCTGTCTTCCGGATTCTGAGGTTGGAGATGTGGTTGTTTCGCGTGAAAAGAGAGAAGTGCTTGAGATTGCAGTTGGAAGGTTCATTGACGTCTTGGCTTATGCAGTAGAGTTACAGCACTTTAGGATACGCCACGAAGATGAGAAGCTGCATAGCATGAGCGCGGACGCAGCAAAAAAGACTTATGACGCAAAGGCAGACATTGGCAGCATCAATGCCGGTTACGTTGAGAAAGTGGATGGGCCAAAATTCTTCCATCAGGTTCCTAAAACTGATGACCCAGATCTTGAAAAATTAATTGGCCGATTAGAGCCGGTGAAATGAAATGGTAGAAAACAATCTTATGACTTCAGAGCAAAGTTTAGAGCAGCTTTGCAGAATTCATCAAAAGAATAAAGCCGATCCCTGGATTATAGGTGGAGGCTTGGTATTAGCCGCCGTTAGCGCGGGAGTTTGGGATATGGCCTTGTACGTAGGACAATTCTCAGATGGATCTTTACCTACAGCTGTGTTATCAGTTACTGCAGCTGTTGTTTCTGGAGTGGGCTTGTACCTTTTAGCTAAACACACAAGTTTGGCAGTCGAACAAGGGTTAAAGAAAAAAACAGATGGTTCTGTGTATTACAGATCTGGTAAATTTATCGGTCAATGCAGGTACATCTCTGCCCACAATTGGTTTGACAGAAAATGGGGAAAGAGGGTTGTTGCCGCACCTGTTTCATTGGAAGGGATGAAGCCTTCTGAGAAAGAGCTTGTGCTGCTAAATGGAGTGACCCTAGGAGATATTCCCTTATCTTCGAGAGTTGATTCCACAGGAAAATTTTCACAATGGTACGATGCAAAACAAAAAGTGGATGCCACATACAATGAGCAGCCCTTAAAGCTGGTGCTCCGTGATGCGGATTATCTGATAAATGTAGCTAGGTTGGGAAAACAACTATTGTACATTCTCGGGAGTGTAGGCAAGGACGGCTCCATTGGAGTTTTGGATGTAGGGACTGCGTTCAGGACAAGCTAAACCTTTTTTATTTTCGCCACGAAGAAACCTTCGGTGTCATTGTCCTGGGGCCAGAGCCTCAGGCATTTTGACACCTCTTTGTTGTATTTCATCCCATCAAATTCCATAACAGGCTTAGCCCCTTTTATCGGCAGCTCGATTGGCTCAAGCCTGCTGTTAGGGAATTCCCTAAGTAAATGGTCAATTACGCCCTCATTCTCTTCTGGTTCAATAGAGCAGGTGGAATAAACCATTACGCCTCCGGGTTTAAGGGCAGCAAATGCAGTTCTGATGAGCTGCTTCTGCGTCTTTGCCAGGCTCCTGATTCCACGGGGATTCCATATCAAAAGGGTTTTGAAGGATTTCCTTATTGCGCCTGTGCCTGAGCACGGTGCGTCAAGCAAAATGCGGTCGAACATCTCGCCCTTGAACCATTGGCCCTCCATTAATGTAATAATAGTATTAGTAACACCGCAGCGCTGGAGGTTAATTGACAATGCAGAGAGCCTGCTGTACTTATAGTCATTTGCTACCAGCACACCTTTGTTATGCATCATCTCTGCAATCTGGGTTGCCTTGGAGCCAGGTGATGCACACATGTCAAGCACAGTTTCGCCTGGCTTTGGTTCAAGGACAAGCGGAGGAATCATTGAAGCTGCCTCTTGGACATAGAAGTATCCTAATTGATACTCAGCTGTGTTGCCTATGTCAATCCTGTCCTCGCGGGTAACAAAGAAACCGCCCGGGCACCAGGGCACTGGAGTGAGCTGCCATTTCTTGCTCAGCCTCTTTACACAATCGTCGACACTTATTTTCAGAGTATTAACCCGAAGGCTCCGTCTGAGCCGCATGTCGCAGAACTCAATGAATTTTGCATACCCCTCTTCGCCAAGAATTGCTTTGAATCTGGATTCAAAAAGCGGCTTCGGGGGGAATTTCATTGCCATGAAAAACCCCCGCGGGTATTTTATTCTTTCGGTAGGGTGTTATCATTTGCATTGATATTCGAGGGAATTAAATTGTTATACCTAAATTGTAGTAAATTACCTTTTTAAATCTGTTATAATTTCGTTATGCGGGGGTAATGACAAAATTATGATTGAATTCATTATTACTAAACAGATCAGTAAACAGGGGAGCAATAACCTAATCATAATCCCAAAATCATTGAAGGGAGAATTGAAACCAAAGGATTTGGTTGAGGTTAGGATTAAGCTGATTCGATCAGGGGGAGAATGAAGTTAATTCCAGAGTGAGCTCTATGGCAACTCAGACAATTGACACGTTAGTGAAGGAGAATTCAGCAAGGAGGGAGAAGGTTTTGGATTCCCTACTGAAGGAGTTTCATAAGAGAAGCATCCAAAACATAGGATATAAGTATGATTTGAATTTGGAGGGTTTTTTGGCTGCGATGCCAAAGATTACTGGAAGTAATTTTGAATTTTTAAGTCAAAGGTGCGAGAGATTTACTTCTTCAGACTATTATTCTTCAGACTTTCATCTAAATTCTGCGGTTAAGAATCTTGATGCAGATGAACGTAAGATAATCAAATTCATAAAATATGCCCTCTCCCTGCCGTACGGAGAGGAATTGGATGCTATTCTGGATGCCTCGCAAACTGTCTCTTCTGCAGAACCATTGGCCGCCAAGTTGTTTACTGCAATAATGTTCGAGGTTCCAAGCTCAGCCAGGAGTGAATATTCTTTATTGGTCAAAAATTACTTCAGGAACCCTAGAACTCTTCCCACTGACCAATCAAATGAAGGAAATATTGATACGACCGTTGACTCATCATCAAACGAAGATGAAGAACCTAGCAGGAATTATACTGGCATCACCGGCGAGAATGAAACCCAAGGGGAAACATCCGATTTGTTTGGGGCATTAAGAAGAATCCTTTATGGGGGGCCTAAAAAGGCTTCTTCAAATGATGGAAAAAATGAATTGGTTCTTCAATGGATGAAGGAGGCAAATAGACTCTATATCGAGAATCCAACCGCGGGATTGGATCTCATCACCTCTTATATTGAAACAATCTTGACCTATAACCAGACAGGGATGGGTTTTGAAAGATTCATATCGGACCTTAAAGTCTTTGGCAAACCAATTTACCGCATGGGAGACGTAATAAGGAAATTCGAAAAATTGGGGCAAAAACGGTTATCATCACTTGTTGGAAAAATTGTTAGCCAAAAGGACTATCAAACTTTAGATGAACTCATTGAACTTCCCATATATCCTTTAAATCTTGCCATAATCTATTCAAAATTAGACTCTAAAATCAGTGATGATGAGTTGCTGCAGGCATTACGAGCAACAGGGGACATATCTAAGCTTTGGAAAGGTAGCGATTTATCAGAAAAAATATTCGAAAAATTGCTCCAGAGCGTAAATCCAAAGGGGAGCCTTGCATCATTGCTCGGCAAACTTGATGAGATAAAGGTAGCTACTCAAAATTACAACGAATTTATCGAAGAACAGGATAGTCTGGGAGATGAATCCTTTTCACTTGATGAAACAAATAGGGGGCTTGAGCTCTATGTTTGCTTCCTTGGGAAAAACATCGAACAATTTATTGAGGACTATCGGGCAACAGGACGCGAGTTCCAGAATCTCCCACAGGTTTTCGATAACCTATCTAAATTGTTTGATGAGGGCAAGCTTAAGCCGATAATCAATTACATCGCAAAGAGCAGGAGCAGGAGGATGCTGATAACCCTCACCCAAAAGGCCGCACCAGTTGAACAGACCCGCAGTTTTATCAACGGGCTTAAATCAAAATTAAATAAAGAAGAGATTGTAAAGTTATTAATTGATTTTTACCAAACTGCCAATTTCCTCGACCATGTAAAAGAGCCGGATCGCTTGTTTAAAGCAATTGGAGAGCCAGGTGAATTTGATTCTGAGGCTGCGCATACAAGGTTAGCAGAGATTCGAAAAAGTGCTTGTGCTAAAGTCGTAGGTGACAGAGATATTCCTCCTAACCTGTATGAGTTCATTTCAAATTTAACTGTGGGTTATAATGCAGATATAGAAGGGATAGGGAAAAAAAGGGTGAAGGAAGAAACTGAGCGCCAGAACATATTGAAGTTTATTGCCACAACCTACCTTGATGAGGGGCCTGAGAAGGTGTACTCGGCCATTATGAACCTCAAAGGGAACAGTTTAAATCCAATGAGAAATTTACTAGCATGCGCAAAGAGGGGGATTGGGCTTGATTCAACAACGGCTAAGATTTTAGAGAAGTACAAGCAAGGTGTAGAAAGGACTTACAAAGTTACAACACAAGGGGAAATTGAAAGGATTAAAGGGAGTATTGATACTGAGCTGTTAGAGATATACGGTAGATTAAAGGAGATTGGAATTGATGAGAACAGCATTTCCGAATTAAAAACCAAGGGAATTCGGGAGCAGCTTGAGGGGATTGAGAAGGCAATCTCTCCAGAGAAAATTGCTGGGGAAAAGGCTCCGCTAAGAACGGATATTAAAGCTCGCTTGCAGGTTGTTA
Source organism: uncultured Candidatus Woesearchaeota archaeon (assembly GCA_903915225.1). Lineage (GTDB taxonomy): Archaea > Nanobdellota > Nanobdellia > Woesearchaeales > B29-G15 > B29-G15. The sequence goes on along the minus strand of CAIWSB010000009.1, from coordinate 14,925 downwards.
AAAGCCAGAGCGGGAAAATTAAAGATAAGAGTGAGGAGGTTAGGTTCTATGTTTGCAAAGACCCTCTTGAAGCGCTCATGATGGGCACTTTCTTTAACAGTTGCCTCACCATGGGTGACTGCAATGATTTCGGGGCCATAATTCATACAGCAGATTCAAATAAGAACGTGATTTATGCGAAAAACTCTAATGGCCAAGTTATCGGGAGAAACAGGACAGTGTTGACTGACCAAGGAATTCTTTTAACTCGATTTTATCATAGTGGCAACCTGTCTCTGGATAAGGCTTGGGTTGACTATCTAACTGACTATGCCACTGAAGTGGGATTGCCAGTGATGATTCCCAACGATTTTATTAAGGAACCATTGAAAGAGGTTTTAGAGCAGAGGTGCCAAGAGAGGAAAGCTAAAGAGGTAAATAGGAAATTAATCCTTCGCCCAGGTTATCTTACAAGCCAACCAGGCCATTTCAATTCGTGGTATTCAGACGATCTACCTATGTCAAAAAGATTCAGGCATCTAACTGTAAAATTTGATGGTTATGCCATACTCCCGGCAGGTAAAAGTAAGTAGTTACAAAAAATAACCATTTATAATTCTATTCGTGGAAGGTTTATATTTAACCCTTCATTATGGTAATTGATATGAGGGAGAATTACATTTTAAGTGGTTTGATGGGCATGTGCGTAGGAGATGCCCTGGGCGTTCCAGTTGAGTTCATGCACAGGGAAGAGATTAAACAAAACCTTGTTTCTGATATGAGAGGATTCGGAACACATAATCAGCCAGCAGGCACTTGGTCTGATGACAGCTCTATGGCTTTCTGTCTTGCTGAGAGCTTATGCGAAGGATATGACTTGCATGATATCGCTAATAAATTCTGCAAATGGTATTTCAACGGCTACTGGACACCCCATGGGGATGTGTTTGATGTCGGAAACACAACCAGAATGGCCATCGGGCAGTTAGCCAAAGGCGTTGAGCCGGTTATGGCTGGCGGGGACTCTGAAGAGAACTGCAGCAATGGCTCGCTGATGCGGATTCTACCTGCTGCATTTTATACCCATAAAATGCCAATTAAATCAACGCTTCAGGTTGTTGAGGAGATATCATCGCTAACTCACAGGCACAAGATGTGCATTATTGCTTGCTCTGCATATGTTTTTTTAGCCAGGGAAATTATTGATGGCAAGGAAAAAGGGGAGGCTTTCAAATCCCTGCAGGATAACCTGCCTGAATTATTTGGTTCAAAAGAAGAATATCTAAATGAATTGAAGCACTTCAAAAGATTGCTGAACAAGGATTTCGGGAGCTTGCCCATAAACCAAATAAAATCTTCAGGATATGTGATTGACTCCTTGGAGGCTGCAGTCTGGTGCTTTTTGAATAGGAATGATTACAGCGAAACAGTACTTGAGGCAGTGAACCTTGGTGGAGACACTGATACAATTGGCTCACTCGCAGGGGGTTTGGCAGGGTTATGCTATGGTTTCGATGGCATCCCTAGACAATGGGTAGATCAAATAGCAAAGAAGGCTGAAATATTTGATCTTGCCGAGAAACTGAAAAGCGCGTTAAAATAAGGCTTATTTCTTGTATTTCTCAAGAGCTTCCTTTTCCCTGGCTTGAACACGTAGCTCGTCCAATGCCTCATCCTGGTAAGGGGAGAGCCCTGGGATTTCGTCGTAGGCCTTGTGTAGGAATGTGAAACCACGTATATTAGACACAAGATCAAACCTCTCTTCTCCTGAAAGGGTTGTGTGGTAGCATGCAACTGCATATAGAATCCAATCACTCAAGTCAGAGTTCTGCTGCCTTATGCCATTAAAAACTTCAAGAGATAATTGAGTTGTATCTGTCAATCCAAACCTCTCTTCCAATGTTTTGAATATACTTTCATCCTTAATAAAGCGGTAGGGGTTATACTGTCCTTCGTAAGGCAAGTTCATAACCTCTCCCCAAGTGACTTTATGAAGCAACCAATCCATGTAATCCATTTTAAGCACCCCGTTGAGGGGTTGGCGCTTGGATTTTAAAAATCTTTGGATAATACTTACTCTAAAGTAAATAAGGTGAAAAGGTTAATAAACTTAAACTGCTTGCAAATCATTGAAATGAAACAATTCACAAAGGAAGAAATCGTGGCCTTATTTGAAGAGGGAATAATCACACAAAATAATGTCACCAGCAATACATTGGACTCAATAATCGCAGGAATGGAAGCGGGCAAGTTCAAGGTTTGGGCCAGGAATGACTTCAATCCCAAATCCCCGCCAAGCATAAACGCAGGTGCAACCATTTGCGGGGACTGTGGAAGAATGTACTGGTGCACTCCCTATGAAGATACATACAAAAGGGAAAATTGTGACGAGAAGCGCGTCTGCGAGCCATGCCTGCTCAAGCCCTTTGGGCTTACAAAGTGCGAGTATGTTAAACCTTAACCCAGCTATATCTGAACCTGCCCGTCCAGGTATTTCCTCATCATTCTCTCAATGACAACCTTTGGGGAGTATTGGGTCTTCACGCACGTCCTGACAAAATTGTCATAGAGTTCCTTGTCAACAAAAAAGTCCAGTTTTATTACCTGCGGTTTCTTAGGAGTCCCAGCCATTCTATTCGCCTCGTTTTAATTGATAAGATAGTAATTAATAGGTGGTTTATTAAATCTTGCAAAAACTTAAAATACTAGTTAGACCAGGAATAGACAAAAAGAGGAGAAATGTCAAGGGGCTATATTTTCACGCTGGATGCCTTTCTGGCTATAGGCATAATAATAGTTGGGATGATAATAATTTACACATACAACCCTTTTTCTCCCCCCACGAACCAACCGCAAATCTATGTGCACAATACTCTGGGCATTTACACAAGCACAAAGATTCAGGACATCAATGATCCGTACATAAATGGCCTAATCAGCAATGGGTGGATTAAAAATAGGAAGAACACGATAATCGAACAAATTGGGGAATTTTACTACAAGAGAAACAGCTCGGTTAATGCCACTATGAGGAATCTCTTAGCCCATCTCACCACTACGCTCGTGCAAGAGGGTTATGGTGTGGCCTTCTATGTTGACGGGAGGATGGTATTCTTAAGGAACTCCACCAAAGGAAAGAGCTCTGTTCTCATTTCCACAAAGACACCGGTATTGGGCATCCTGAATGCCTCCACTATCTGGGGCCCTTACTTAGTTGAGGTGAGGGTATGGCAATAAGACTGGGCAAGAGGGGAATTTTCTTTACTGCCATCTCCCTGCTAATAGTGGGCCTCATGCTGCTCTCATTCATGACCGGATCAACCAATATCGCCACAATGAGAATGGAAGTTGAGCAAAACCGTGTAGACCTAGCGAACGACCTTGTTATCAATATAAACGAGGCATTTATCCCACGACTGCTGACTGTTTCAGCCTATCGGGCCCTAGATGCTTTGGCATTTTATGTGAGTGCCCGAGGTGAAACCATTAAGCCAGCTGAGCTAAATGGAATTTTCGCCAGTGTTATCAGCACGGGCAACTTTTCTTCTGGGCACCCAATTGATCAGGAAACGGGCTATTTGATAATGGAAAACTATTCCCTTGCTGATAACCTAAAAAGACTAAAGGCAGCAATGTCAGAGGGGCACAACATAGAGGCAAACTTCAACTACTCCAAAACCAAGGTTATAGTTTACCAATCCAACACCTCGGGTCCGGATAACATTATTGTTAATCTAACAATGGAATACTCAGTGGACTGTGGCATTGCCCAGTGGAACATAAACAAGAGCTGGAGTGTCCAGGTTCCAGTTGAGGGGCTCTATGACCCACTCTGGTTATATTATGAGGGCAAAAAAATTCCTATCAACTTCGCAGAATATCAAGTCAATTATTCAAAAAACTGGACTGACCTTAGGAAGTTTATTGACAACATTAATTATCTGAAAGAGCCTGATGGCCCCAGCTATCTTATGAGGCTAACGGGAAACCTCAACTCTTCCAAATGCTGCGGAATCGAATCCCCAGTTAACCCTAAAACCCTTAATTTCAACAGTGAATATTGGGGCACTTATATTGATTACTGCCTATACTCCAACCGCTGTGCCCCGGGGCCTAAAAACCTAAGTCTCTATGAGATGGACAATATAACCAACCATACTCTAGGCAAAAAGTTCTATGGCTATAAGCTCGACCCAAGGCACTATGTCAAGTTTGGGATTGCAAATTCCACAGGTTCAGACAGGCACGCAGGCAGCGGCCAGCATGGAAAAGGCTCAATAACCCTTATTAATTGCAAAATCAACGAAACAAATTGGCTAAGCAGTAACCAGGCCCAATGGCACTCGTCAATTAATGGTACCAGAGCCAGGTGCCAGCATACAGAGGGCAATGGAAAAATCGCCCATGTGGGATTCAAGCTTAGAAACATAGATCATGACGTAACTCTCTTTGATGTATCTGATTCCACACTCAATGGTGATGGCATGTGGTACTACGAGGGTAAAAGCGTCCATGTAACCTATAACGGTGAATGGTCATTAAAAGTAACCTGCGAAGACATTTACGGAGTAAAGACCACTAGAAATGCCACCTGGCTTGTGCCATGAGAAACCTTTTTATTCTACTTAAATCCGCTAATGAAGATAACAGTTTTGATGCAATATGGAGATAGGCTACTCAAATATCGCGTGTTCTTATAATGAGCTCTACAGGGAGGAGCAGCTGGCCAAGATTGAGGCAGTGATGAGGTATTTCAAGCTCCCCATTACTGCCTTACTGCTGGACATCGGATGCGGTACTGGCATTGCCAGCGAGAGGTTCAAGTGTAAGAAATTTGGCTTGGATAATAGTATCCCTCTGCTAAAACTTGCAAAGGGATTAGACCGTGTCGGCGGATTGGCTGAGAGGCTGCCTTTCAAGACTAAAGCATTTGACGCCGTCATTTGCCTAACTGCAATCCATAATTTCTCAAACCCCTTGGTTGCTGTGGAGGAAATGCTGCGGGTTTCAAACCAGCAGGTTGTTTCTGTGCTTAAGCGCTCAAAAGATTATGAGAACCTTTGCAATATAATTCGGGACCTGCTTTGGGTGGAGCATGAGATTGACAGCGATAAGGACACAATTTTCATCACTCGATTCCAAATATCTACTAAACAACCATAATAATTAAAAACAAATTTCCCCTTTTTTAAATAAAATGGAAGAGGAGGGGAGTGTGAGCGACGACGTGCTCAAGTTGGCTGAGAGCCTTAGGAGGAACGGTATTGTTAGTTCTCACGGTGAGGCAATACACATGGCAGAGCAGATGCTTGGCAGAGCCCTTGGGGAGGCCCCCCATAAGATTGACCTGGGAGTTGACTTTGGCCAGGGGAACAAACCCCTTCGGGAGGTTGTGGAAGAGGTGGATATCAACCTCAAGAAAATGCCTGCCGATCCTGAACAAGCTGAGGCAAAGTCCTCAGATGAGCCTAAAGGCGATGAGGAGCAGAATAGTGACGCCAGTGAAGAAGAGGATGATGATACCATTGTCTTCAAGGCTGATGAGGAGGAATAGAACAAATATTTATATACTTCTTATTGTATCTTTTGCTTGATGCCCGACGAGCGACTGATGCAGTATATTAGGACAAACCTCTCTAAGGGTTTCTCTCTAAAAGAAATCCGCGAGGGTATGCTAAAATATGGGTATACAGACAGGGAGATTGACAGGCTCTTTAAGACAATTGCTGAGGAAAAGTTGATGCATCTAGAGCCCCTGCCTGAATCCAATAGGATAAACGGGGGTTTTTATTTCCTAATCTTGCTAGGGCTGGCAAGCCTTTCCCTGGCTGCTGCTTTCCCCATCGTAATTTTCTCGGGTTTTGGCCGTCTGGGAGAAATTGTGACATTACTGATCACTATTGTACTTGGTATGGTATTAGGATTCGCCATCAATTGGGGGATAGGGCTTTTCAACGAAAGCAAAACACTTAAGACATTAACTGGCATTTTTGCCCCACTGCTGGCTGTTAGTGCAATCATTGCAGTGTTCTTTGGCAAGAGCTTGATTATTAAGTTGGCACTGGCAAATGGTCCAAACCCTATTCATGAAACAATTGGTAGCTCACACTCCCCGGTGCTTTTGGGATTGATATTCTATATCGCTGCCAATTCCTTCATTGTGGCAAGCCTAATTAAAGCCAAGAAGGAGAAACACCTGTTGTGGTATCCCCTGGCAGGCGCTGCATATACTGGACTCTGGATACTTGTAACCTGGCTTGTTAAGGGGTTCATCATGACAGTTGTTTTGAAGCCCACAGTTTAAGGATTTAAGGGCCAGATTAATTTTAACCATGATAGATAATCTTAAAAGAGCAGCTCTATTTATGCGGGGAATGGTCCTATGCCCGTTGTTTGGTGCCTGCGGAGGCTGCACTTTACAACATTTGGATTACAATATCCAGGTTGAAAGCAAGCGTAAAGCCCTGGTAGATGCAGTTGGGCTTGCAGAAGTTGCCGTTTACCCTTCAAAAGAATTCTCCTACAGGAACAGGATGGAGTTCCTTTTGGGCAGCAATGGCCTTGGGCTTAGGAAGAGAGGTAAGCCTGGTGAAATAGTTGCAGTCCAAAATTGCCCAATCGTTGAAGATAACCTTAATCAGAGCCTAAGTGAGGTATTTGAATTTTGCAGTCCTGAGCTTAAGGGAGCCCTGCGTGGTGTCGTGATTCGCGGGTCTGGTGGAGCCACAAGTGTCTCTTTTGTGCTGAACAAGGCTTCTTCAAGGCTCAGGGAGGCAGCTGAGGCAATTCGAGGCTTTAAAGGAACTTCTACTAACATTTTGGGAACTTATGCCTCAGGGGAATCCAATTACTCTGAAGAGTATTTCATAATTCGGGGAACGGATATGCTCAAGTCAGTTGTTTTGGGAAAGGAATTCATATATCATGTCCAGGGGTTTTTCCAGAATAACACGGCTATGGCTGAGGCAATGCAGGGTTACTGCAAAAAGCTCATTACAGCTAACAATACCCGTGGCAGCCATCTCCTTGACCTATACTCTGGCGTGGGTGTTTTTGGTGTCACAAATTCAGAGTTTTTCAATAAAGTAACCATGGTGGAGAGTGCAGGTCTTAGTGTTGGCTGCGCAAGGCTCAACATCAAGGCCAACGTATCCAACAATATCTCTGTTTTCAAGCTGGACTCAAGCCAGATTGGCAGGCTCAAGCTTCCAGAAGGCTTATGGGTAATAACAGACCCTCCGCGCACGAGCATGGATATGAAAACAATCAACCAGCTCAAGAGGCTCAAACCCAATCATATCATCTATGTGTCTTGCAACCTCGAGCAGCTGAGGAAAGACATAAAAAAGTTTAAGGAGTTTAGTGTTAAAAGTGCCGCATTGTTTGACTTTTTCCCTCAAACGCCCCATTGCGAGAGCGTTGTGGAGTTGTTAAGAAGATGAAATTCATAATAGAGCATCTGGAGCCAAGACTTTACAAATGGTGCGCCTTGGAGTACGAACACATCTCTTCGATTGTGGGCAAAGGCAACCTAATTTTCACAAATGTAAAGACAGATTACCAAATTAAGACATTAAGTCTACTGGGAACAGCCTATAAAGATAACATAGGGATGCTTGTGGCGACAAAGCTCAAGGGTTTAAGGCTGGCCCTATTGGATGCAAATGCAACAAAAACCCTCACGCCAAACGATGGATTTGATGGATTAATATTCGGTGGAATCCTTGGAGACGATCCCCCACGCGGTAGAACCCTGGAAGAGCTTGGGAGCCTGGGCCTGCCCTTGAGGAATCTCGGAACGAAGCAGATGCCAACAGACAGTGCTGTATATGCAGCAAAGAAAATCATCTCAGGAACGCCTTTTGAAAGCCTTGACTTCATGGACGGAATCGAGTTAGAGATGGGCAAGATGGATTCTGTGATACTCCCATTTAGATATGTGCTTGTAAATGGCAAACCATTGGTCAGCAAAAAACTCTGGGATTACATGAGAAGACGAAAGGGGTTTTAAGGGGTTTTGTGCTTGTTAACCAGATAATCGAGGTTGATTCCATTAACAAACACTACCTCTTCCTTTTCTATAATGTCAAGCGTACTAATAAACAAACCAATACCAGAGATTCCATAATTAATATTCCCCTTATGGGAAGTAATTGTTATCTGGCCAATACCAGATATCCCCGGGATATCTCCATTATGTATCCTATATGACTTGCCATTGTACTTAATTTCTATCAATGGCGGTAAAAGGTCTAAAAGCTTCATTTTTGCGGCAAATCTTGGAAATAAACCCCAAGGCTTCCTAGTAACTTATTCTGGGCAGCAATCAGCTGTGGGTCGTTTAGGTGAACTCTTAGGACCACTATCTGGTTTTCAGAATTATCTGGCATCGGCACCCCGTGACTATCTACGAGGAAAGCGTTATATACCCTATCATTCTGTACCCATGTTGAATCAGGATAAGCCTTGACTTCAATCTCATTAATCTCTCCCACTGTGGGGAAATTTGCAGCGGGTACGTTTCCTCCAAGATAGTGAATCTTCATTGGCACAGGATTGACCTCGGTTTTACCCCTTTCCTTCATAAAAGCGTGCCACCATCTGCACATAGTCTCGGCATCCTGGGTTTTAACTATGTATGCAGGATCAGCAAATTTTGAAGCCTGTCTCATATACTTCCCATCTTTGTCTAAAATGTTCATGTATTGAGCCAAAAACTCTGTTCCTTTTTTTGGATCATCAGCAAACTGGAGAAGCACAGATTGCCAGAAACCCAAAAGTTGGAATTGGTCTATTTTCGGGACGCTTTCAATTACAGACCTGTCAAGGTTTGCGTTCTGGAGAATCTCAAATCCCTTTATTACGAGCTCAAGAGCAGCCTTCGGATCAACTTCCAAGTCAAATTCCCTGTGGAGTAAATTTATGTGAGAACGGGGCGTCATCGCCTGGTCAAAGCGGGTTAAATATTGCTCTAAAGTATGCTCTTCAGTTAGGTCGTCATAGGGGATTGGTTTCCCCAACACTTCTTCAACCTGTTTAATTTCAGCCAGAGTCATTGGAACCGTAATTAGCTCCTTTGGGCCATAGCCACGGAGGTAAAACTGTGCGGGTAATTTTTGACTTAATTTTCTGTAATCTGGGGCTGTTAGGATAACATCAACCTTGTCCAAACCCAATTCCTTGACCATCTTATCTATTGTTTCTGTGAAAACTTGCGCCCCCCTTACACCAATGGCAACAAGCCCTTCCTCAGGTTGCACATAAGTGAGCGCAATCTCCTCAGTTGCAACAGTGCCTAAAGGGTTTCTTTCAGTTTGCCCCTTAAAAACACGTGCGATTCTTCCGGCAGCTAATCCTAAAGCATTCTCAATGGGCAATTTTGCAGTTCTAAATTCGTCCAAGGTTAAATCAACACTCAAAACAGTCTCAACATCGCCAGCACTGGAGCCCAATTCATAGAGTTCGCGCATTAGGGCTCTGTCTCCCACTATCTTGGCCTTTGGAACCACAAGCTCAAGGTCAAAAAAGAGTTCATCATAAGTGCCCTGATTTGAGAGTTCGCTTCTGAAAACTTGAACCCCGGTTGGGACTTTAATTCGTCCAGTAAGAGGGGTTTTTCCAACTTTCTCGGCAACCGGATTTTCTAGCTTAAGCTTGTCAACAAATTCCCCTAATGTAAGCTCAGTTGGTGTTTCCATTGTATTTCCCCCCACTAGTTATAAGTGTAACATAATAGCACTTTTAAATCTTACGGAATAATTGTCACTTTTAAGTGAAGTTAGTCCAGCGGAAGTATTAAAAACCCTTTGAAATTAGGGGCTTTCATGGGGTTTAATCTATTTGACCTGCTACTTCCCCGGGAGCTTCAATTCTTCAAGTATATGGACCAGCAGGCCCTCCTATTCTGCGAAACCTGCAATGCCTTAAACCAGCTGATAATCCAAATTAGCGGCCTAAGCGAACAGGAAATTCAAATAAGCGTGAGCCGCATTAAGGAGCTTGAGTCCAAGGGTGATAACCTTGAAAGGTTTATCACCGCCCAGCTGGACAAGACTTTCATAACCCCTCTAGATAGGGAGGACATCCATTCCCTTATCACCAATATAGACAACTGCCTGGATTTTGTTCATAGTGTTGCCCAGAAAATTGAGATGTACAAGATACGGAGCGTCCCACACGGGGTTCTGAGGTTTTCAGAGATTATCTTGGAATCCTCAACTGAGCTGAAAAAGCTTGTGAAGGAGATGTCAAACAAGGGTGATTTGAGGCGCATTATTAGGGACATTCACATTCTTGAGAATGAGGGCGACCGGCTTTTCCATCAAATGACCGCAGATTTATTTGCCGGCGGCGGAGAACCAATGGAAGTCATCAAGTTTAAAGATCTCTTCCAGGATATGGAAGACCTTCTTGACTCTGTGGATCATGTGGCCAAGCAAATCCGGGGCATTATGGTCAAACACGGCTGAACATGATATTTGCAATAACCATTATTATCCTGGCACTTGTGTTTGATTTTCTTAATGGCTTTCACGATGCTGCAAATGCAGTCGCGACAGTGGTTGTTTCAAAAACCTTAAAGCCTCTCCAGGCTGTGCTCCTAGCAGGGGTAGGCAATTTCATTGGTTACTTCATCTTTGGTGTTGCAGTTGCCACCACAGTTGGCAAGGGCATTGTTGATGCCAATGCTGTGACTCTCCCCATAATTTTCTCTGCCTTAATGGGGGCTGTGATTTGGAACATAGTCACATGGATTTTGGGCTTGCCAACGTCGAGCAGCCACGCGCTTATTGGTGGGCTTATTGGAAGCGTTATTGTTGCAGGAGGCGTTCGAGCAGTAATTTTACCAGGGGTCGTTAAAACTTTCCTGTTTATCTTCATCGCCCCACTTGTAGGCATGTTTGGGGCAATGGTATTCACAATTTTAATTATTTGGATATTCAAGAGGTCACATCGCTTAAGTGCCACAAGGCTGTTTAAGTACCTCCAACTTGTCTCAGCCACATTCTACTCAATTGGGCACGGAACTAATGACGCCCAAAAAACTATGGGCATAATTGCCCTTGTGCTGTTTACAGCAGGGATAAGTTCTACATTCCACGTTGACAACTGGATAATTCTATCATGCCATGCCGCAATTGCATCTGGCACTTTACTCGGTGGCTGGAGAATTGTCCGGACAATGGGCACGAAAGTGTCTAAAATCCGGGCAATGGAGGGGTTCTGCGCCGAGACGTCGGCAGCTGTTGTTCTTATTGGAACAGCTCATTTTGGCATTCCTGTAAGCACAACCCATGTGATTGCAGGCTCAATCATGGGTGTTGGCAGCGTTGAGCATGCCCGTTCTGTCAGATGGGTGACGGCAAGAAGGATTCTATATTCATGGCTTCTTACCATGCCCATTGCAGCCATATTCGCTGCTGTAAGCTACGCTGTGGTGCATCTTTTCCTGTAAGCAACTAGCCTCCGAACAAGCCCCTTACCCACAATAATAGGCGCAGGAATAACCCTTTGTTTATGCATTTCCCATTCCTGCAGATGTCGGATTGGCATTCATAATTATTGGCACAAGCCCTATTATCCGCCGCTGCCTTAACGATCTGCTGGTTAGAGCTGCAATAGAAAGATATGCCGCCCTTTTTTATTATTGAGCCTATTGGAAGACAAGTTCCGTTTTCTTGAAGACAACCAGTACATTCATTAGAGGGAATTGTTGAAAGAGGACGGCAGCAGTCAATAAAACTATCTTGAGGGCAGTCCATTACCCCTGCGCTTTGGTAGCCATCCCTGCACTCCTCTCCCAGGTATATACAATAACCACCCATTCCAGTGCAGTTGTTTTCAGGTTCGCAATCAATTGGGCAATTGTGGCTGCTTTCGGTGTTTGCATCGCAAATGCCATTTCCGCATAGGGCAGTGCATATCCCCTCAGCATCAGCATTGTTTGGGGAAATTGGAGGGATTAAGTCAAGTCCTGGACAGCACTCTAGCCCAGGGTTTTTTTGATATCCCTCGCCTACGCAGCTGTTTCGGTTTAAGCAGTCTTCAGGGCAGTTGCATTCATTCTCTCCACTGCCGCAATTTCCGTCGCCGCAATTGGCGCATATGAAGTCTGAGTCACTCGGCTCTGAACATGAGCCGCCAGTGGGTTGAGAGTTAGAGATCTGCTGTAATGATCCGCAGCACACATCTCGAATTACGTTGTTTCCAGATTCACCTTCAGCAATGCACGTTTCGCAATCACTATTGCAGTTACAAATGCTTTCACCTTGGCCGCAGATTTCATCCCCGCAATGAATGCATAAAAAGCTGTCTGTTTCTAGTTGAGTACAACCTTCCTCTGTGTGGACAGAGGTTGCTGCAGTAAGTCCCCTGCAGCAGGTGTCGCCAGCAGCATAACTCCCGTACTGCCCGTCACTGATACAGGTTTCATTGACACATGCACCTAACACGCACTGCCCGGGGCATCTGAAAATCGTTCGACTTGAAGTATCACCATCGCAGTAAGTTTCAGATACAAATGACCCATAATCAGAGAATAATGCTGAATCCTCTGCTTCAAGGCATTTATCCCTATTATACCATCCTCCTATTTTGGTGTTGCCAACCAAATAATAATTCAATCCCCCATCGTTATCCCAGCAGGTTGAGACAACGCATCTTTTCTCGAAGAGGTTCACAATGCCGCAGACCTGGTTTAGGGTCATTCGGCCACGTGTCCAGTCGTCTATTGCGCTCAATTCCTCATCAGACTCAATAATTGCATCCTTGGCGATTCCCGAATCATATTGAGGCCCGAGATCCCCGCTTTGGGCAAGTGCCTCTTCACAGGTCCAGTCCTCACATTGAGGCCGCTGTAGGATTGTTGTTGAAGTTGAACCTAGAACAGTTGTTGTTGAAGTTGAACCGAAAACAGTTGTGGTTGAAGCCCATTCGGGAACAGTTGTGGTTGAAACCGAAGTTCGAATAGTAGTGGTTGAAGCAGATGCAGTGGTGGTTGTCCCAACACAGGCGCCAAGCCCACATATTGATGGGCACCTGATCACCATTCTCTTTGATACAACACCATCACAGTAGGTCTCTGATACAAATGGGCCATAATCTGAGAAAGTCGTGGCATCCTCAGTTTCAAGGCATTTATCTGAATCATAATTGAATCCAACTAATGTTGCGCCTCTAGTAAAAATGTCCATTCCATCTCGATCATAGCAGGTTATCAGTGAGCATCCCTTCTCATAAAGATTAACAATACCGCAGACCAGGTCTTGAGTGATTTTGCCTAGTTGCCAGTCTTCTATTGCTTGATATTCCTCGTCTTTTTCTAGAATAAAGTTGGTTAGCCTAAAGGTTGAATCGTAATGCTTGGCTATATCTTTGTACTGGCGCATTGCCACTTCACATGTCAAGTCTTCACATTGAGGTGAAGGGAGTGTTGTTGAAGTTGAAGTGAGAACAGTTGTTGTTGTAACTGATCCTCGAACAGTGGTGGTTGAAGCGGGTATAGTGGTTCTTGCAGTGGTGGAAGAGATTGGGGAAACAGTTGATGTAGTGCTTCTCCGAGTTGAAGTGGTTTCACGGGAGGTTGTTGATGAACGAATAGTAGTTAAAGATTCAGGAAGTCCTCCAAGTTTCCATCTACCATTTATACACGTGATCTGCTGATTGTTCCTTTCAATTGTCTCGCCATTATTATCACAGATGGGACCGTTAACTATTTCATCAATCATGTAAGCGTAATTTGGTTTAAAAAGGGCCCTGGCATCTTTAATATTTTTTAGGCCATTCTCTCTTTTTGTTGAGTCTGTATATGCAGCTATAACGGCCACTACATCATCATTTTTCCAAGGACTCCAAAGCAATCCGGGGCCAATCATTCCGCACCTAAAAAATTCAAAATTGTCATTCAGGGCAAACCAGACTCCAGGATCATATGTAGATATGTTGCAAGGGCTATGATCAATTAGTTTAACCATCGGTCTATCCGCGTCTCCCATCAAATACTTGCGTGCGCCGTTTATACAAACTCCTCTTAGATGAAGCCCTTGAGATTGATAAGCTGAGCAATTCATCCTGTGTGCAACACATCTCTGACCCTGTAAGACGTATTCCACCAAAACTTTAGAATTTATACAATAGTCTGTATATGTTCCAGTTTCATCATAGCAAACCCCCTTAACTGTCCCCGGTTGTGTCCATCCCCAATCCCCTGGGTCTGTTTCGCCTATCTGAACAGTTGGAGGAAGTCCTCCAAGTTTCCATCTACCATTTATACATGTAATCTGCTGATTGTTCCTTTCAATTGTCTCGCCATTATCATCACAGATGGGACCATAAGCTATTTCATCAAACCGGTAAGCGTAATTTGGTTTAAAAATGGTCATTGCATTATTAATATTTTTGAGGGCGATCTCTTTTGTTGAGTTGGGGTATTTAACTGTAGAGTAATAGGCGTTTACCTCATCATTTTGCCAATGTTTCCAAAGATATCTATATCTTTCTCCAGATGCATATGGGCCGTATATTGTGCACACATAAAATTCAAAATTGTCATTCAAGACAAAGAAGATATCCGAAGATAAAATTGAAGATGGGCTTATTTTAGTGCAGGGAACATTTTCAATTGGTTCAACCATAGGTCTTTCTGCATCCCCAAACCAACTCTTACAGGCACCATCTAAACAATATCCTTTTAGCTTAAGCCCTTGAGTTGGATAAACTGAGCAATTTATTCTATGTAAAACACATTTATTATTTTGTAATGAGTATTCCATCAAAATATTAGAATCTACGCAAGACTCTGTATACGTTCCGGTTTCATCATAGCATTCCCCCCATATTGTTCCGGGGTAACTCGATCCCCAATCCCCTGGGTCTGTCTCACCTATATGGTTTGAAGTGGGAGATACGGCCTTCCCCACTAAAATATTCCAGAAATTTTCTAATACG
>CAIWSB010000008.1 GCA_903915225.1 uncultured Candidatus Woesearchaeota archaeon | reverse complement strand
TAATTATATAATTTTTAGAAAAATTTATATATCTGAGGATATACGCTAATAGAATGAAAAGGCGCGTGATTGAGCAGGGGGGCAAGACACTTATGGTTTCCCTGCCGATAAAATGGGCTGAGCGCTTCCACATAAAGAAAGGGGACGAGCTGGAGATTTCTCTGGAGGGGAACAGGGCGTGCTTCTCTGCCACTGGCGAGCCCACGGTGGAAAATGTGAGCGTGGACTTAGAGGGGATGAATGAACGGAGCATCAGATACTTGCTGTCTGGGCTCCACAAGAGCGGTTATGATGAGATAACCATATATTATAACTCTATAGAAAACCTGGCAATAATAGAAGATCTGGTGAAGAACCTGTATGTGGGGTTTGCAATAGTTGAACAAGATGGAAAGCGATGCGTGTTAAGGCCAATCTCCAAGGAGCTACCTTCAGAGTTTGAGGCAGCTCTGCGGAGGGCTTTTTTGGTGACGCTCTCCATGGGCGAGGCTGTGATTGATTCAATTAAATCCGGGAAAAACAAGCAGCTGGTTGCAATTGAGAGCCTTGAGAAGACAAACAACCAACTCACTAATTTTTGCCAGCGACTGTTAAATAAGGATCCGTTCATTGCAGCCAACAGGCAGAGCTTCCTTTATGTGATATGCTGGAATCTGGAAAAAATTTGCGACCAGTACAAGTACATATGCAACGAGTTCAAGGGAAAAAGCAAAGGGCCAGGCAATAACGTTGTAAAGTGGCTTGAGGATGCCACTGCATTGCTCCGAGGGTACTACGAATTGTTCTATAAATTTGAAATTGCTAAACTATCTGAGCTTAGCGAAACAGGAAAAAAGCTTCAAGGGAATATACTTAAAGAATTGGGCAAGTTGCACGAGGATGATGCAAGGCTTGCCTACTACGCGCTTTGCATTGCTAACCAGGCCGTGGAATTCTCTGCCTCAATGGCTGCTGTCAGGTACCGGCAGAGTTGAATGCAGATTTTAGCTCCACAAGTGCTTGCCTCAAACTTGCGTATTGCTGTGCGTACGGGCCGTAGCCATATTCTGCACCAAGCTTATCAATTGAATCCACTGCTGCCCCGATTATCTCCTGCCGCTTTGGCCAGAGGCTCTTTCTTCCTGGCGAAGACCAGGCTGAGCAGAGCGAGATTGCGCGCTCAACAACTGCATTATAATATTGCGGCATCATTGTTTCCAAGTCTATTTTCTGGGAATCTGGCTTAAGCCGAGAATTGTAATGTGAGATGTACTCTTGAATAACTTCGCGTTTCTGCTGGTCGCTAAAGAACCGGCCGTATTCAAGAAGGTTTACCAAATCAAACTGCAACGGTGCAATTCCCTTATCTTCAGTGTCAAGCCTTGTGATTGGGCCTTCTGAATCCCTTGTGAACTGCTCCAGGTGCGAGTCAAGATTCAGCCCAAATATTGAGTCGCGATGGGCTTCGTAAACCGGGCGGTAGTTAGAGATTATCTGCCGAACGAGCTTGCGATAGTCGCCTACAACACCCTTGAGCTGGTCCTTAAGATATGGCGCTAGCAGCTTTCCCCTAAGCCGATGAAGCAAGGTTGTGCGCCCCTTTTTGCTGGCCTCAAGAGGGATTTCAGCATGGATAGCTGCGTTCAACCCGGCAATTGATTTTATATTCTCCATCTCTTGTGTTGGCCCAGTCTCAATCATGTGCTCCAGTAGTGTTCTACCAGGCGCACGTTGCATTACGTACAAATTAACGGGATTTCCATCGATGAGGAATTGTTGAGGCTCCGCGAACACCTCTGGCAGCAAAAAGCCTTCCTCGTGGATGACTTCTTCAAGGGTGTTCCTCATCCTGAACTCACCCTCTAGGGTGGAAAGCTTTTCAGATTCCTTGAAGATAAACGTGTTCCGCAGGAAGCTTGAAGGGCCAATTGTATAAACTCGGTTCACAGTTTCTCCAATGGTTTCCCGCAGTAGATTTTTATCAGATACTATCTGCCCCACTAACTTAACCCATTGCTCCCATGCTTCGGGATGATTTACTGCTTTTAACAAAAGGGAATAAACTGTGCTTAGCTCAGTTGTGGGTTTGGTTTGCTGCAGGAATCTTCTGAATTCTTTAACTGCGGCCCGAGCATCACTCTCAAAGAAGAGGGCATGCATTACAATGGATAATGCGCTCTCAATTTTCTTCTTCCTGAATTTGTGGAGTGGCCTTAGAATAAGGTAACGCTCAAGTTTGAATGCTGAAGTTGGAAGGAAGTCAAAAGGTTGGAGTCCCGTAGCAAATTCTTTTCCTGAATTGAACATGCCAGTGTACACTTTGAATGCCTCATCATATTGTCCCATCCGCATGTAAATGCCAACAAGCTTAATGTATGCTGAGTGGTTTGATGGGTCTGCCCGAATCATATCCTTTACCTTGCTTGCATACCTTTCATACGCTTGCTTATCTCCTGTTTTCTTGTATTTCCTATCCTCCCTTGGGCCTTCAATGAACAGCAGCTGATAGGATTTCCTCATGTTTGGGCTCAAAGCAAATGTGGCTATGTTCCAGCAGAAGTACATTGCCATCCATGCATATCCAAATGATGCCAAAATTTCCCCCGCACCCAAGGTTGGGGCGAGTTTGTACTGGAGCTCGAGCAGGTGCATCCTTATTGGTTCAAAGGTGCGGTAGATTGCCAGGATTGAAGATGGAAGAACAGCATGGTTGTGCAGCTTCTGAACCAAATCCTTATCCTTCCGTACAAGCTCTGAGTAGAGCTTTTTTACAGAAAGCCTGCTGCTGATGTAGCCCATGGCACCCATTGCAGCAACTGTAATCCCAGGATTAAACAAATGGGGGGAGGGGTGCATTGGCTGGATGTAGTAATTGATAAATGCAGCAAAGCCTGCTGAAAGCCCTGCCGAGATTAAGGGATGCTCGCCGAAAAAGAGCCGAGCACGGTGATAAACCTTTGGCACAATTGGCTCTTTGCGAATTATCTCCTCTAAGTCTTTATGCTTCAATCCCCCCACCCCAATCGCAATAGAGGAGATATCCATATTTTTAAAGTTTGTTGGGGGAAAGAAAAAATCGGAAGCAACAATGGCGCCGCTGGGGCGGGGGATGGCCCCTACGGGGTGCCCCAGGAGGAGCGGAAGCTCCGACGGCCGCCATTATTGTTGCTGCCTAACGAAGCAAGTAGATTACAATATTTCCGCAGCACCCAGAACAGCTGAGTGGGGGTTCTGCTGCTTCACAACCTTTGCCGAGATGTGTGTGACTTCTGCAACTGCTTGGTTCATTGTTTTCTCAAAAAGCGGCCATGCGCGGGAGATTCCGCCGCCAACCACAACCACATCTGGGTCAAATGCAGCGATAAGGCTGCCTATGCCCAAACCCAGGTCGTGGCCATATTCATCGAAAGCTGCACGAGCCTGCCGGTTGCCAGTAATTGCTGCTTCTGCAACAGCCTTTGCAGAGTTAAACTTTGGTGCACGGGCTAGTAGACCGCGTTCAGAACAGAGCACCTCAAATGAGAAGTATTTGAAGTAATGGTCTTTAGAGGGCTGGTTGCATAAGATCAGTGAAGAGAAATGGCCTGCATTCCCTTTTCCAACCATTGGCTTTCCATTAAGAATAATACCGCCACCCAGTCCAGTACCTAATGTTATACCCAGTATCAGATTCTTACCGCGGCCTGCACCGTATAATGCCTCACCTACTGAAAAGGCAATTGCATCATTTGTGAAAGCCAAGGGGAGATTGAACTTTTTCTGGAGATATTGCCGCAGGTTAAATCCAGGTATTGGAATGTTTGGTGTGTCAAGAATTATGCCTTTCTTATAATCCGCGGGCCCAGGGCAGCCCACCCCAATACCTTCTAAGCCGGGCTCAAGCACATCTTCTATTGCCAGGTTGATGCTGGCAAGAAACCCTTCACGGCCGGTGCCTGCGGGGAATTCTGTGAAACGCTTAACACTGCCTTTGTCAATCAAGCCGGCCTTTATGAAGTGCCCACCGATATCCAGGCCTATCCTCATAGCAGTTTCTTCAGCTTTTCTATAATCTCAACGGGCATAGGGTCAATGCCATAGAGCTTGGCCAGGTATGCTGAGACCCAGTCACCTATGTGGATTGCAGATAGGAGCTTGCTGAGCTTGCACGTGCCCTTTATCACAACCACAGTTGAGCTAACCCCTTTTTCCTTGATGAGCTCCTTTGTGATTTTCATCCTTTTCTTTATGCGTAGGTTGTCATCCTCATCCTGGAGCATTATTACATAGTATTCCCCAATGAGGTGCTCAAACCCAACAATCTCATTGTGGTTCAGCTCTGAAAATGCATTGGAGAAGGCCATTACCTTGGCATTCTCGTTTAGCTGCGTCTTCCAGCGGTAGGCAATTGCCTTGTGCTCCTCTGAGGCGTAAATAATAGGGATTTTATCCTTGAGCTTCTCAGCCAGTGCATTGCCCATTGCAGCATACACATCCCGCGATAGGGTTTCGATTGTCTTCTGCACAAATGCCTCCTGGTCTTCTATTAGCTTGGAATTGTGCAACACGCGCAGTATTGGGAAGAAAAGCAAGGGTATTGCTGCCCTTGGTTGTATGCCCTTTGGCAGTAAAACCAGAGGCGTCTTGTTTTTTTCACAAAGCTCCTGCAACTGCCCACCTGCTGTTATGCCAACCATGCGGCTGCCCTTGCCAAGGCCACTCCTAAAGCAGGCTAAAGTTTCTTCTGTGTTGCCCGAATATGAGAGTATGAAAACAAGGGCATCCTTATCCAGATGCTTGGGCAGCGTGTAACCCTTAACCACAAATATTGGGATATCAATCTGGAGGTAATCCTGGAGCACATCACCTGGAACACCTGAGCCCCCCATGCCGCAAACAACTATGGATGAGACCTTGTCCAGCACTTCAATGCCTGCTGCCGCATCCCAACCTATCTTAATGAAATTTGAGAATTCCCTGAGCTGTTTTTCCGTGTCTTCAAAACTCATTTTATATCACCCTCTTTTGTCAAGCAATTAGAAGTATAAAAAACTTTCCCGCTAATTCCCTGGGGCTACAATATATCTCCCCTGGCTGAGAATATCAGAGGTTGTGGCAATCCCGCCCGTGCTGGTCATGAAAATCTTGTGCCCCGATTGAAGGACTTTCAGAGTCATTGACCTGCGGATATAATGGTCGTTTAGCAGCTGTGACTGGCCATGGGCCTTTACTGCTGCAATGTATTTTGCAGCTGCCTCTGGTCCGCCGACACGGGCTATGAAGAATGGCTCATTGGCCAAAACATCAAGGCTGCGTGGACGGCTCAGATCGGGGCCCAATTTTGTAATCTCCTCTATTGGGAACACAACCCCATATCTTTGCGAGGTATTTTGGATGCCCCTCACAAATTGGTCAGCTCGGTACATTGGAACCTGGCTCCCATCTGGGAGCTTGCCAGCAAGCAACGATTGGAAATCTGCATCTGAAATGGCATTGCGGTGGAAGTATGCATATTTCAGCTTCTCTGGGTTGAGTAGGCCCGTGCCGTGGAACTCTACAAAGACCCAGCTGTTTTTTTGGCTGTATCTGCCTTCCTTGTCAATGCCAACAACCTCTTCTGAGTTTGCGTTAATTGCCTTGCCCCAGAGCTCACCATTATTGGGGTTATCTATTTTGGCCTGAACCAATTTGGGCATTGATAGTACGCAACCATTTCTCCCTGCAATCTCAACAGCGCGGGTGTAAGCTCGTATCCAGTTCTCCCCGATTCCGCCCGTGTTCGAGGCAACGACTACCTCAAGGCTTCTCTGCTGCCCATTCGGCATTGTTTGTTTAATGTTTATTCCCATTTTATCTAGGCAAAGCTTGCGCTTAAGCAGCATTTTACCCCCTAAAACTGTGTAAAACCCGGTCATTTAAAAAGGTTTTGAAGATTAATTACTGCATAGTCAAAATTGCCAGAAATGTTTAAAAGGCGGGGTGCTTTTCTCCTCTATGGGGGGATATTGTGAATCCAAGAGATGAGCAGTTGGTAGACTTAGAGGCAAATAGCTTGAGCTCTAATCGGGGTGGAAAATGACTAACCCGAGACTGGAGGAATTGGCAAGGAGGCAGTGCAGCCTGAAAAAGCCTAATGGGAGACTCCTTGGCGATTCGTGTATTCCTGATTTTGAGTATGATGCCCTGTGCGAGCTGCTACGGCCCCAGACACCGGAGGAATACCAGGAAAAGCGTGGGGATGATCTTGTAGTAAGTGGGGGGCACGTGAGGAGAATCTCCACGGACACAATTGAGATTAAGGGGTGCATCCAAGCCCTAAGCCAGCTGGAGGAGCTTTACATTGAATCTATCGGCGAGATTCCGCCTTATGTATTCAAACTTAAAAAGCTCAAGTTCCTTTACCTGACTAACGGGGGCATTGTGGAAGTGCCTGAGGAGATTAAGGAACTAAAATTGCTTAGGGAATTATCCCTCTCAGGCAACCAGATACAGGTATTACCAGCTGGTCTCTTTGATTTAGCCAACCTGCGCCTTCTTTCTTTGGACCACAACCAGTTAACCGGCATCAGCAGTTCGCTTAGTAAACTCCAACAGATGGAATACCTCAATTTGGGGTATAATAACATAAGCTTCGTGCCAGATGCCCTGGCGCAGCTCTCCTTGTTGAAGGAATTATCCCTGCGCTCCAATCCAGTATATTCCCTTCCACACAGATTTGGCTCAGAGATGACTTATCTTACGTATTTAGATATATTCGGCACATGCATAAAACACCTGCCGCAGGGGATGGAGAATTTGGAGCGTATGGAGTTGCTGCACTGCGATCCCGAGGTGCACGCGAATTCAGAATATAAATTTAGGATTGTTAATTACTAAAATGACAAACCCACGGCTTGAGCAGATTGCAAGGAGGCAGATGGGGCCGCAGATACCTGCACAAGACACTGATAAGCAGGAGAAATATGTGCGCATAACTTGCGATTCAGGAAAGGTAGCAATACCAATTCTCATGAATGATTATCTTGCCCTTAAGGCTGTCCTCTCAAAAGTTAATGAGAATGTTGAGGACTATTTATCAAAAATGGAGGGAATTATTGAAGGGGGGAGGGTCGTGAAGCTATTCCTTGGTTATTCTAAAATAGAGAGTGTTGGAGAGGAGATTGGCTCACTTGGTGAGTTGAGATATTTGAATTTGTACGGGAATCAGCTCACTGCTTTGCCAGAAAGCTTCGGGAAACTAATTATGCTGAAGGAACTGAATCTGGGTTTGAACCATCTTAAATCTGTGCCAGAAAGCATCTTCGGACTCAAGGGGCTTGAGGAATTGGGCTTAAGCGATAACCCACTTACTGAACTTCCGGAATTCCTTGTGGATTTGCCAAAACTCACAATTATTTGGCTAACAGAAGGTATCAAAGCTCCAAAGTCGCTTCATGGAAGGGTGGAATACGGAAAATGACAAACCCAAAACTTGAACAAATCGCGAAAAGGCAGATGAGGCCAGATTTGCCGCTGGATGAGTTGCTGCCCTCTTTCCCAGATATTCCCGAAGATGTAAGGCCCCTGCAAAGGAATGGGTTTGGTAGTGAACTCATTGCTAAGGTTAACAAGGAGTTCGCAAATACGGGTGGTGAAATCAAAGATGTGGACAAGCTAACAATCTACAATCGGATGGCCGTCATTTCCACACTCTACAAGGATAGGGCTCTCAAATCAGCCAAGATGTGGCCGATTACTCCACTGCAGTCAGAGAGGCTGGTATGGGCTGGAAAGATTCCAGATGATAAGAGCAGGGAAGATTTGGCGCTCGTAATATATGGCCCAAACCAAGCATATGGACCTAATGATGAGAAAACCTCGCTTGTTGATGGAGTACATGCCCATGCAAGGGTATTGGGTATAGGTGAAGAAGATTTCAAATATCCTCTGCTGGTTATTAATCCTGGAGCCAAGGTAGACAGCACCCTTGAAAGTGGAATTAGGCCAATTGTCCTGCAAGGGGTAACTCAAGTTTACCCCCACAAGATCCTCTTTTGGGGTGGAACCCATAGGTTTAGGTATGGGTTAGAAAAGGGATTACCCGAAGGAAATGCCCTAAAGGGGGATAGACTCCTTATCATACCTTGGAAACCAGATATCAGGCCGATTTATCTACTCACTCGTTTCGGCAATAGTAGGCTAGATGTGACTCTGGCAGTAATGTTCGAGGGCTTTAGCACCATACAAAAAATTACCATGGCTAGGCAAGAGGTGGCTTGAAGTAGAAGAATACAAATGCAATTATCCCCAGGATAATGCTTGACACAAGTGAGCTGAGAAGGGTAAAATCACCGCGAAGCAGCCTTAGAACAGAAAAGAGGATGAAAAAGGCCAGTGCTGCGAGTGTTGCCAGCACGGCATTCATGGGGAGTGAGCGTTCAGGCATAGGGCATCCATAATTGCCTGGTTAAAAAAGCTTTTGCAAAATGGGAAACAAACGACTGGAGGAAATGGCTAAGAGACAAATGAGGAGTGAGATACCAGACGATTATAAGATTAAAGCAACTACTAGGCCAGATGTGCGAGAAACACAGGAATATGGAACAGTAACCGAGCTTCTGGAACCTTTAGGATTGACACCAGAACAGGTTATCATGGCAGAGTCCACAAAGGATGGCCTAAAAATCAAGAGTTTCTCTGGATCTGGTTTCATTTACTGCGATAAGAAGTCCAAACTGAAAATTGTGGCTGATTTCTCTGAATTAAGAGGGCTTGATTTGGCTAATAGCAATCTGGATTCATTTCCTGAATCCCTTTGTAGCCTTAACAAACTCGATGAGCTAATCCTCTTCAAAAACAATTTGTCCTGCCTTCCAGATCGGATTGATTGGCTAAAAAAACTTGAGGGATTATACTTATCATTCAACCAATTGGTAGCTCTTCCCGATTCCCTTTGGAGGTTAAAAAAACTCTCTTTTCTTGACCTAAGTTATAACCCACTAAGAGAATTGGCGGAGGATGTTGGCGAATTGGAAAACCTGAAATTTCTAAAGCTAAGGGGCAGTAATATTATGTTCCTCCCAAATTCAATAACCAGATTAGGAAACCTCACTCGCCTATATCTGGATGAAACCCTTTTGAGTGAACTCCCCGAAGGAATTGAAAATCTAACCTCCTTGAAAGTGTTGGACATTAGGAACACGCGGATACATCAGCTCCATGAAGAGATCGCACATATCCCTTCATTGGAGACTCTCTTTATTGATAGAAGAACTAGATACCCCCCCGAGATTAAAGACAAGGTGAGGTATTCAGAATGACCAACCCGAGATTGGAGAAGATGGCAAGGAGGCAGATGAATAAAGAAACCCCTGCAATCCGGGAGGAGAGGGAGAAACTAATTCCTCTAGGGAATACCCTTGTGCCAGTGCCAGAATATACGTTCCTGATTGAATTAGGTGAGAGTATTGGGAGGCCGCCCGAAGAGATATGGGAGGGCGACGGCTATCTTGGGGATGAAAAAACAATCAACATGAAAATAATAAATAAGAGAATAACAAGGTTCACCTTGTATTTTGCCAATCTGGAAAAATTCCCTGAGTCAATCTGCGAGCTCCCTTATCTGGAACAGCTTTGGCTTCTCGGTGTCACATTTCCATATCTCCCGAGTTCCATTGGCAACCTGAAAAGGCTTAACTTGCTTTCGTTGAGTGATAATGGGATAGACACATTGCCTGATGAAATTGGGAAGCTGGATCAGCTTAGGACTCTGGTTGTTAGAGATAATCCAATCTCATCCATCTCAAAATATATTTGGAGGTTAAACGGGCTTGAGAAGCTAACTCTGAAAAGAATTAAGGTTGCGGAAATCCCAGATGATATTGGCCGTTTGGATAACCTCCTTTACCTTGAGCTCTCGGGTGAGAGAATAACTTACGTGCCAGATTCTATCACGAAGCTTGAGAAGCTGAAAAACTTAATCCTCACATCTTCACAGATTAAACAGCTCCCTAAAGGTATGGGGAACCTGCAGCAGCTTCGCGTTCTTGGCCTTGCGTGTTGCCCAATTGAGAGGCTTCCAGAAGAGCTATCGGAGCTCCCTGACCTAAAGCTGATTGAAGTCTCAAGAGGCGTTTATGTCCCAGATTCCCTAAAAGATAAGGTGAGATACTGCCCATGATAAACCCAAGGCTTAAGGAACTTGCAGAGCGCCAGAGACGGGATGAGATTCCCGAGGTTAAAATAAAAAGGGATATATCTGGCCGCAAAAATGAGATGGGTTTAGGCAACAAGGAGTATGAGAGGCTTGAAACCGTCCTTACCCAATGCGGGATGAACATATCACAAAGGCTGCTCAAAACGCCTTCAATAGCGGGGGCATATAAGGGAAAAGTCACTAGACTCATATTGAATAGTGAAAAGCTTAGCACTGTTCCAAGTGGTCTTCGCGAGCTTAGGAGCCTGGAGATGCTCTGCCTTTCAGGAAACAGCATATCTGTTGTACCTGAATGGATAGGGGAATTAAATAAACTGAAATATCTCAACCTTGGCACCAATAAAATCTATGCTCTGCCCGAAAGCATTGGTGAGCTAAAGGCGCTTGCAAGATTAGACCTACGCTCAAATGAGATTTCCTGCTTGCCAGAGGGACTCTGGAAACTCACAAACTTAGAAACACTGAAGTTGCAGAACAATGTGCTAAGGGAGATGGGGGATGGCGTAAAGCAGCTAACTAAACTTGGTTATTTTGACTTCAGGTGGAACCAGCTCAAGGAAGTACCTATTGAGTTGTTAGGTAAAGACAGTGCCTCCTTTTCAACGGGTAATCCCTGGAGCGATAGCTTCCGTGAACTTGCAAAGAAGAAAGGGTGTTATTTAGATTGACCAATCCGCGGTTAGAGGAGCTTGCACGGAGGCAGCGTAATTCGGAAAAGCCGAAGATAAAAACAGGCAGACTGGTTGCCTTGGGCTCAGAAGAGATCCAGGAGCAGGAGTATAAATTCCTCTGCGATACATTGGGGGATAAAATGAATATTGACGAGCTCACCAGGGTTTACATAAGGCAGAACTGGATTTACGGGCTCAACCTGCATGGATATTCCTTGCAGTCAATTCGTCCCAACATTTACGAACTTGAAGAGCTTCAGGTGCTGGACTTAAGCTACAACCAGCTCAAGAAAATTCCGGGGGAGATTGGCCGGCTTAGGCAGCTTCGGACGCTCAACCTTGAGAGTAATTGCCTGAGCTATTTGCCAGAATCAATTGGTTTGTTGCTCAACCTTGAAACATTAAACCTTGCCAATAACCAGCTTGGCTGGCTGCAAACTAGTTTGAACGGGCTCGAGCGCCTCAAAATCCTTAATCTTACGGGAAATAGATTTGATTGCATCCCTGTTTGTGTTGATGGTATGAAATCTCTCGAGGAGCTCTATCTCTGGGGCAACAACATCCAGCAGCTCCCGGAGTATATGCGTGGGCTTGGAAACTTAAAGAGGATTTACGTTGAGAGGAATGTGATTGTGCCCAGCCAAATGAGACCCAAGGTGATAACCAGCCCCTACTAAAATGACAAACTCAAGGCTTGAGGAACTTGCACGAAGGCAAAGAAACCGGGAGAGGCCGGCCCCATATAATGGTAAGAATGATTATGTCAAGATTGATCAACAAGATGGCCGGGAGCCCATTAAGATTCTAAGAAGTGAGTACTCTGCTTTAGAGGCAACCCTCAAGGTTGCCGGGAAAGATGTTAAGGAATATCTTTCAGAAACCGAGGAGGTTGTGGAGGGGGGAAGGTTAGTAAAGCTCAATTTAAATGAGTGCAAAATGAAAAGGATTCCTGAGGAGATTGGTGAACTCACGGGGCTAAGGGGATTGTATCTATACGGCAATCAACTTGCCACGCTGCCTAATTCTATTGGGAAACTAACTCAGCTGCATATATTGTTTCTCGGCGGAAATCAGTTCAGAGAAATGCCTGCGTTTATTAGTGAACTCCGGCAGCTGGAGATTCTAGAATTTATGGGAAACCCCGCTACAGAACTGCCAAATTACATCGTTAAGTTGCCCGAGTTGAGAGGAATTTTAGTGAGTAAAGGTGTAAAGGTTCCGGATAAGTTCCAGGGAAAAGTGATGTTTATATGACAAACCCGAAGCTTGAGGAACTCGCAAGGAGGCAAAGCAACCCAGATAAACCTTTGAATGGGCTCAAAGAAAAAAGGTATGTCAAATGGGGGGATGATGTGATTGAGATAGGGGATTACCAGACTCTTTGTGAGATTATGAAGCCGACGGGGTTAACTCCCGAGGATTACGGGGGGAGTCTTTTTTGGAGATTCGGTCTAACTGGAGAAAGGCTCAGGAAAATCATGTTCCAAGATCTCCACATAGGATATATATCACCAGTTATTGGGAATCTCCCTTATCTTGAAGAGCTTACGGTCATAAGATGCGGAGTTGCGGAGATTCCTCCAGAGATTGGCAAACTCAAAAAATTATCCCTAGTTAATTTTCGCAATGATTGCTTGGAAACCCTGCCCAAAGAGATTGGCGAGCTGCAGGGCCTTAAGGTTCTGGGGCTTGTTGGCAATAAACTCCGGGAGCTCCCTCTTGAATTATCCGGCGTGAAATACCTCTCTCAACTTATCTTGGATAACAACCAATTCACAGAGATAGGCAAAGGGATTTACGGATTAAAACACCTTGAAAGGCTTTACCTATCTGGCAATAAGATAAGTGAAATCCCTGATGAGATAACCAGACTAATTGACTTGGAGGAATTGGCGATTAATGGTAATCCTATCCAAAAGCTGCCGAAGGCAATTGAAAGGCTAAGATATCTCAGGGAGTTGGATATAAGGAACACAAAAATATTGTCCATCCCCGATTGGATGACCAACATGGAGAACCTTCAGTTTATTCGTGTGAATGGGAATGTATGCTTCCCCGAGAGTATGCGTGATAAGATGGTGGAGGAAAAAACAATGAGTGGTTTTGAGACTATCTCAATAAAAGACTATGGTAAACACTAGACTTGAGCAGATTGCAAGGAGGCAGATGAACTCGGCAGGTATTGGACCAGAGCCCAGGGCAAGGCCCTATGCACCTTGGGGTGAGGAAATTATTGCTGTTGAGGATTATCAATTCCTTTGTGATTTACTGAGGGGGGATGGAAAAAAACCAGAGGAATACATAGATGAATTCAACTTTCGAGTGGGATTGGGTGGGAATAAGATAGAAAAGATATGGATATCACATCTCAGCATAGGGCATCTCCCCGAGAGTATTGGGAACCTCTCTTATTTGGAGGAACTTAGCTTAACCAACTGTGGGATTTCTGAGCTACCGTCTGAGCTCTGCAAGCTCTCAAGACTCAGGAGTATCAATTTCCGTAATAATAAAATAGCAAAACTCCCCGAAGAGATTGGAGTACTTCAGAATCTTGCTACACTGGAGCTGGCAGGTAATCTAATAAATAGTTTGCCTTTGAGTCTATATAAAGCGAAATCCATATCCCAACTTATCTTGGGTCAAAACCAATTCACAGAAATAAGTACGGGGATTTATGGGTTAAACTCTTTGGAATATCTCGAGCTTTCTTTTAACCAAATAGCCGAGTTGCCAAGTGAGATAAACCGGCTCTCCAAACTAAAGCAGTTGGGGATGGGATACAATCCCATACGGAAGTTGCCAAAAAGCATTGTGGAATTGGGGGCCCTAGAGAAGTTAGATATCAGAGGCACACAAATAACGAGCCTCCCTGATGAGATGGAGGATATGCCCCATCTCAAAAGCATCTATGTAACTGAGAGTATCTATTGCTCCATGTGGGTGCGAAAGAAGCTTGCAAAGGTTGCAAAATTGGGATAAGAAATCCCTTGGATTAAAATGAGAAATCCAAAACTTCAGGAATTGGCGAAGAGGCAGATGAACTCGGATTTCCCTAAAGAGGTGCAAGAGGAGAAGCAGAAGTTTGTTACCTTCGGTAAGGGGGTTATTTTCCAGGAAGATTACGCTGTGCTCTTGGAAATTTTTAAACCATTAAAAAAATCACCCCTCGATTTTGTTGACACCGGGGAGATTGAGTTGGATTGCGGGAGGGTTGTTGGCCTAAACATCTACAACCACAACTTGAAGTCTATTCCAGATAGCATTGGGGCTCTAGGCGCATTGGAATCGCTTAACTTAGTAAATTGTTTTATTAAAAAATTGCCCCATTCAATTGGAAATCTAAAGGAGCTCAGGCACCTCAACCTGCTGAACAATGAACTCACTGCTCTCCCTGAAAATATAAGCGGGCTCAGTAATCTCATCACACTTGACGTTGAGTGTAACAGACTTACCGGTCTCCCTGAAGGGTTATGGAATTTACGCAGCCTTGAGGAACTCCAATTGAGCCAAAATTTTCATTTAATCGCGATTAGCGAAAGGATTGGGAATCTCACCAATCTTAGGTATCTTCGTTTGAATCTTAATTATATTACTACACTGCCTGAGGGTTTGACCAGACTATGCGGACTTAAGGAATTGGCCCTTTATTCTGTGCCTGTTACTCAGATTCCAAAAGGTATTGAAAAAATGGTTTCATTGGAGCTAATAGATCTGAGGGAAACTGGAATAAAGAAAGTTCCAAAGGCAATGGCCCATCTACCAAATCTTAGAGAGATATATGTGGATGATAAAATCTCTTGCCCATGGAGGCTCAGAAAGCTATTGCGGCGTGAATTGTACTAACGGCCATACCATCCTAGGTCATCCATGCCGCACTTGAGCCTGCAGATATCCTTTCTGTGCCTTGACTCAAAGTCTGCAAGTGCATCTCTTGAATCCCATCTTGATACGAGCACATAAGCCCGGGGCTTTGAGGCATCTGGCTCAAGCATTACCTTCTGGGCAGCTCTTGAATAGAGCTTTTTCAGCTCCCTGCCTGCTCTCAGGGTGTCATTGCCGAGCCCCATCTTGTACTCCAAATTGCCCACAATTGTCAGCCCAAGGCGGGCAGCATCCTGCTCAGAGTCAAGATCCATCTGCAGCTCCCGCCACTTGTTCTCAACTATGATGTTGGGATAATACCCATGATGTTTTTTCTCATCGAAGAATTGGGCAAACCCATCATTAAATGTGTCCATCCAGATGCCGCCTGTGAAAAGCAGCTCCAGGGCTCCAGCAGCCAAATAACCAGGGCATTTACCAACTATATTTGAAACAAGCCCGCGCTGGCTTTCCCCCTCCTTTAGTTTCCTGTTTGAATAGATTATATCCACAACATCCAGATTCGTGTCTTTTGTTAAGAACAAAAAATTCCCTTCCTTTGCCCATATGTGCTTGTTGGAAATCCAAAATGGGAAATAGCGGCGCGGAAAGTTCCCTACTGTGGCCTTTCTGACATAGCTGACTATTTGCGATGGCTTTGGAATGCGCTTTGAGATGTCTGGATAAACATCACCCACCAATTCGTCAACTATCTTCGAGGTGGCCATAACCAAATCAGAGAATAGCACCAGAGTAAATCGCTCTTTATTATCAATCAAAGCGTCAAGACCGCTACGCATACTATCTCCAATTGTTTTCCCCTGCTCAACGAGCCTGTTTTTTCCAACAAAGTCCCCTATCTCTTTTGGGCCAACAACAACCCAGTCAGTTATGCTGCTGGCGTTCTTTACAGAGTTCAGCGGTCGCTCAATTGCCCTAAACCTGTTGTGCTGCAAATCCTCTAGCTCCAGCAGGGCTTTGTTTCCAGTACCCCAAAGGTATCTCTCCCCCTCTGCAGCTTCCCTCTGACGTATCTTCTCTTGGTCAATAGGAGCATCTGAGCCAGCTAAGATTATGCACTTCATACCCTCACCCCAAGATTGTGAGGGAGAATGGTTTAATAAATATTACTCCCGAGAAGATTATATCCTCGGGCAGCAACAATGGCGTCGATGAGCCGGGGGCTGCCCCCTTAGGGGTGGCGAATAGGGCAAAATTCCTCAGAATTTTGACCGTAGGCTGCCATTATTGTTGCTGCCATATATATCAAAAGAAGATATTAAGGATGAATCCTACTTTTTCCAGGCATGTTTTGTTTTCAGGTGCTGGTAGAATCCGCCTATAACTAAGATTACCAATGTAATTGTTAAGTAAACGGAAAGGGTGTTTCTTTTGCCAGGGATTGGCCGGTCAACAGGGGGGAGTTTAGAGTAGGTGAGCACATTGGTCTCATAGGGTTGTATGCAATCAGCCTTATTATCGCACACACCAAAGTCCATCTTTGTGCAGCAGACCTCTGAGCGCTGGCATTCCTCATCAAACTGGCAAAAACCCCTGCACACACCCTGTTCGCAGTATAGCCCGGTAGTGGAGATAGCATAACCAGACATGGTTGTCTCAATGAAAAAGAACATTATTGCCAAAGA
The DNA here is from genome assembly GCA_903915225.1 of uncultured Candidatus Woesearchaeota archaeon. GTDB lineage: Archaea > Nanobdellota > Nanobdellia > Woesearchaeales > B29-G15 > B29-G15. Next base: position 38,386 of record CAIWSB010000008.1, on the reverse strand, counting down.
GGATATGAATGTAATAATGAAGAGCCTATCACCACTTTTCATAGAATATCCTTTAAAGGATTATTATTTAAACTTTCTGATTCTGCCAGGTGACTGTCTCAGCCAATCCGCGGGCCAGTTGCATTCTCGGAATCCATTTGAGTTTTGAAACAGCCTTCCTTATTGAGGCGCGGGAATGCATAATATCGCCCGGCTTGCCAGGCTTATGGATTATACTCGAGCTTGAATGGGTTATGCGCACCAAGACCGAAGCAAGGCCGTTTATTGTGGTTGTGGCTCCACTGGCAATGTTGAATATGCCATTTCCATCCCTGATGGCTGCCTCAAATGAGTTAACAACATCCCCCACATAGACAAAATCTCTTGTTTGTAGACCATCTCCAAAAACAATGAGTGGCTGCTTTGCCAGAGCTGCTGCAATGAACTTTGAGATTACTCCAGAATATTGGCTCTTCGGGTCCTGCTTAGGGCCGTACACATTGAAAAGGCGTAGGCAAACAAACGGAAGGCCATACAGCTTGTTGTAAACAATGCACTGGTGCTCAACTGCCAGCTTTGAGGCTGCATAAGGTGAGATTGGAACTGGAAGCATTGTCTCACGCTTTGGCAGCTCTGGGCTTTCGCCGTAAACAGCTGCTGAGCTGCTGAAAATGAACTTCTTGACCTTGCCCTCAACTGCCGCCTTGAGCAGGTTTAGGCTACCGTCCACATTAACCCTGAAGCACCGTTCTGGATCTGCAATTGAGCTCTGTACTGAAGCCATTGCAGCCAAATGGAAAACGAAATCAGTGCCCTTGCAAAGGTGTTTTACAAGCCGCCTATTGAGGATGCTTCCCTTCACAAACCTTAGCTCAAGCCCCTTTAAATTGTCCCTCGAGCCTGAGGAGAGGTCATCCAATACTGTAACGATGTTATGGGTTGAGAAATGGGTGGCCAGGTGACTCCCGATAAACCCTGCTCCGCCGGTTATTAGTATGGTTTTGCCCCTCATGGCAGCTTAAAAGCAGGGAAATTTTAAAAAAGTATCTGTTAGCGGACCTCAACCTCTGAGGAATCCCCAACGTTGAGGATGGTCAGCTCACCCTTGACCTTGGCGAAAGGTCCAATGATTGAGTCTGTCATCATCAGGCACTGAACCTCTGCGTTGGCATTAATTATAGAGTTTTTGACTACGGAGCTAACGACCACTGCATCCTTGTCAATGGTTACATATGGCCCGATAACTGAATGGGCAATCTTGGCAGAATCATGGATGAATACTGGCGGAACTATCACAGTCTCCTCGCGCCTCTTGCTGTGCCCCCCATCCCGGAAAAGAAGGAATTTATTTGTCTCAAGGATAGTCTCACGGGCACCGCAGTCATACCATCCCTCCACGGGGAATGTGGTGAGTTTTGCGCCTGAGCCGACCATCAGCTGAAATGCATCTGTCAGCTGGTACTCCCCCTTTGTTTTTATGTCCCGGGTTATAAGCTCGCGGAGGCACTGGAACATGAGCTTGGAGTTGTTGATAACATTCACACCCACAATCACCGGTGTCGGCCTAATGTAATCTGGCTTTTCGACTAGTTTTGTTATGAACTCCCCCTTTAGCTCGACCACCCCAAAACGGCGCGGGTCATCCACAACCTTAACCCCAATTGAGCCATCATGCTTTGAGTGTATTGCCTGGCTGAAATCGCCAATAAAAATTGTGTCTCCATAAATTATCAAGCAGGGCTCATCCTTCACAAAGGGCTCTGCCTGGAGGATTGCATGCCCCAGGCCACGGCGCTCTTTCTGCTCTGCGAATTGGAACTTCATATCTGGGTAAGCCTTTGTCACATATTCTCTAATTTGATCTCCCAAATAGCCGATTATCAGCACTGCCTCTTTTATCTTCAGTTTCCGAATCTCATCAAGGATATGCCCAAGAATTGGCTTTCCAGCCACATTAATCAGGGCTTTTGCAGTTGTGTGAGTGTGGGGTTTTAAGCGTGTACCGACACCTGCTACAGGTAGTATTGCTTTCATCATGTCACCTCTTACCAGCAGATTCCTTCATAGTCCTTGCCGGTTTTCTTGTTTAGGAATTTCATTCCGTCAATAAAAACCTTGCCTTCGTAAAGCCTTCCGTCCCTCAGCTCAGGCCATTCTGTAACTCCGATAACCACATCGGCCTTGTCAATTACATTTTTTGGAGTTTTGCCGTATTCAATATTTGGGAAAACCTTGGCCATGTTTTCGCTGGCAACAGGGTCGTATGCAATTACCTGGGCACCCTGGCGAAGTAGCTCTCTAATCACGATGATTGCCGGGCTCTCCCTGACATCATCTGTGCCTGGCTTGAAAGCGAGGCCCATTACTGCAACTTGCTTGCCTTTCAGAATTCCAACTCTCTTCTTGGCCAGTTCAACCAGCTTTAGGGGCTGCCTTTCGTTAACCTGCCATACTGCTTCTAGGAGCGTCGCAGGTTCCCTAATCTTGCGCCCGAGATGCATAAGCGCCTTCACATCCTTTGGAAAACAACGTCCCCCAAAACCGCGGCCTGCGTTTAGGAAAGCACGTCCTATCCTTGGGTCAAGCCCAACGCCATCCATGACCTCATACACATCGATGTCCTGGTGCTTGCAGATGTTGCCTATCTCATTGGCAAATGTAATCTTTGTGGCCAGCATTGCATTGGATGCGTATTTTATCATCTCTGCTGCAGCAACTGCTGTCTTGAAGAAGCTTGTCTTGAATTCCTTAAAGATGAATTTGATATCCTCAAAATCCTCGTTGTTTTCCACGCCAATAATAATGCGTGCTGGATTAAGGAAGTCCTCCAGTGCCAGGCCCTCTCTGAGGAACTCGGGTACCATGGCAACCCTAAACTTTGAGTGGCCGGCATTCTCTGTAATTAGGCGTTTTACAAGGTTCTGGGTTGTACCGGGAATAACCGTGCTTTTCACAACCACCAAATGCCCCGGCTTGTGCTTGAGGATTTTTCCAAGCTCGATGGACACTGCCCTGATATGGTCAAGGCACTGGTCGCCATTGTCCATAGGAGGAGTGCCGACAGCAATGAATGTGGCATCTGATTTCAAGACTGCCTCCTTCATGTCTGTGGTGCAGGTGAATTGCCGGGAGGGCAGGGAACTGAGCATTTCCTGAAGCCCCTTCTCATATATTGGGGTTTCTCTTTGGTTAATCATTTCCACTTTTTTTTGGTCTACGTCAACGCATATCACTTTCCTTCCACGGTGGCAGAGCCCAACACCAGTGACCAGGCCAACATAACCAGTTCCAATTATGGATATTATCAATGGTGCAGAAAGAAATTTGGGGGTGAGCTTAAAGAGCGGACGCGATTGACCTTTTTTGTAAACCTCAACAGAGGTAAAGCTCGTTTTCAAAGCCTTGAGCTTTTCCCTCAATTCAACCAGCAGATAACGCTCTTCGCAGGCCAGCTTGCTCTCTTTAACTCCTTGTCCATTGTGCAGCTTTATTGTGAAAGATTCAGCCAATTCATATCACCAATCGGGGTTTAACTGGGGAGATTTAAATATCTTACCTTTATCCTACTTTATGCTACTTTTTAAAAAAGTTTTTAAATCTATGAATCCTAATTGGTGATATGAAAGAGAAGGTGTCAATCACAATTGACGCTGAGCTCCTAGATGGGCTAGATAAACTTGTGGATCATATCTACATAAAGAACAGGAGCCACGCAGTTGAATATTTAGTAAGGAAATCCCTTGGGGGGAGCAAGAGTGCAGTAATACTTGCAGGCGGCCCGCCAGAAATGCTGAGGATATCCAAAACAGAGCTTCGGCCAACGGCGAATATACGGGGTGCACCTTTGATTGAGCTTCAGCTCAGGAAGCTCGCTGAGAATAACTTCAATTCAATTTTTCTGATAGGCAGAAAGGAAGTACTCTCAGCGGTTTTTGAGAGCATTGGCTCGGGTGAAAGGCTTGGCATCAAGGTGAATTATGTTGAAGAGCATGAATCATCTGGAACTGCAGATTCGCTCAGGCTGCTCAAGGGTAAGGTTAACGGGCCGTTTTTGGTGGTATTCTGTGACATCCTCTTTGATAAGATGAACATCAACGAGCTCTGGGAGAGCCATGTGAAGCACAATTCCATAGCCACGCTCATTCTCACGACGTCACCCACGCCCAGCAAAAAGGGGATTGTCAAGCTGGAGGGCACAAAAATCCTGGACTTCACCCAGAAGCCGAAGCATGCCGATGTCTACATCGGGTTCTCCTCAATCTTCGTGGCTGAGCCCAAAATCTTCGATTTTGAGGGGGCAAGTCTGGAGGAGGATGTGTTTCCAAGGCTAGCCCGGATGGGATTTCTCGGTGGGCATGTGAGCTCTGAAAAAGAGATTCACATTCATTCGAAAGAGGACATTAAGAAGAGTCGGCCGTAAGGTTTTTAAATAAGCGGGCTTCACACGTCCCTGGAACGGCCATAACGACCTGGTAATACCCGATCCCATTCCGAACTCGGAAGTCAAGCAGGCTCGCGTTCTGGAAAGTACTATGCTCCGCATGGGAACTTTAGATCGCTGTTCCACCTTTTTTTCCTGCTGCTTATTTCCTAGTTAATTGGTTTTAAACTTCTAAAAACCTAGTTTTATCTGTGTGTGTTTTTCTCCTCGAGAATTCAAAATCTCAGATATCTACAGATATCACTGTGATATCTACAGATATCTGGGGGATGGGTGAAAGAGATTAGAAAAAAAGTTTATTTCGGGAGTTCAGTCGGAGCCTATATCTTTGGCTCAGGCACAGAAGTCTCTACTTTGGCTTCTAAACCCTCACCTGCCGCTCGAATCTTGGCACTTCTGTACCATTCGTAAACGCCGGAAGCGATGTTTGTTGCGACAAGGGTTGCACCAAGGGCAATTAATCCCTCGTTGTGGTAAGTTGTGCCTGTATCACCAACCTGGTTTCCGAGATACATGAGAGTTAACATGCTTCCAGTGAAGTAACCAACACCAGTTATGCCACATGCCACCCCATAAGCATCTTTAGCTTTTTGAGAACCGGATTCTCTTGCATCCCTGCCCCTCCTTACCATGGTCGGAAAGCATATGCCTGTTGAGGCGATACCATAAACTACTCCTTTAGCTGCCTGATGGGCATAGTGTGGTACTTGGGAAATAAAGTGACCAACATCATGACCCATCAACTTAAGCGTCTTACCTAAAGATTGATTAGTGTTTTCAGATTGATTTGTTTTTGCCATTCAAGTTGGAAAAACGTCAATATTTATAAATCTTCCGGAAAATTTGCTACTTTTAAGATACAAATAAGAGAATGGACTTCGTAGCCTTTCTCTATCGCACGTCTTTGCTTCACTAACTAGGCAGCTATATGGAAAGGATGAGATGAAAATCTGAGACTAAATTAACCGTTATTGTTAGTGTCTACATTTTCTCCTCTTTATCTATAGAAAAATATATTAATAACATAGTGCCCAACCAGCGGAATGTTCGTCAGGACAAAAAGGGTGAAGGGCAAGGAATACGCGTACCTTGTCAAGAATGTCTGGACAGATAAAGGTCCGAGGCAGAGGGTGATGGATTATCTCGGGGCCGTGATTAAGCCAGACAAATGCTCTGAATCTGCACCCATTGGCGATATCCTCACTTCTGGAACTATACCTGAGATTGTATCTGCACTTGTTTCCCGGGAGCTGGAGAACCATGGCTTCAAAAGTGAAGGTAAAAATTGGGTTTTGGGGAATTGCACAGTCCACCCAAAGTGGGGTAAAATCAGGCGCAATGGGAAGCATGCCGCCCTGCGATTAAATGAAGGCTTCCTGTGCGACTCAACCCTGCGTGCACTCCAAAAGGTCATGTCAAAAGAGGAGATAGAAGGTAAAGAATTGGCCTCGGCAATACTTGAGGCGGGCATCGGCATAGAAAGTGAGGGTTTTGTCAGGCTTTACGAGCGGCTCACAGCTCAACGGCAAAGCTGAATTCCTTCTTGTTTATTGATACAACCCCGGGCTGTGACTGGAGCCATTCAAACGCTGTTTCGGCACCTTTTGTTGTCCTTACTTCCTCAAAACCCTGTATCAGGGTGCTAATCTTTTGGTAGTTTTCGTAAACAAGCTCTCCACGGCGGGAGCTCTCTGCTGCCTCTCTCTCAAGCTCAATTATATGCACCTCTTGCTTGGCAATAATGCCCTGGAGCCTGATTGCAGTTGAAGAGTTAACTGATGGTTGTGCTGTATCAGCCAGGTCCAAATAAGCCTCAACCATTCTACTAATTGTAGGATATCCCTGGAATTTCAGGGATTCAAGGGACTTTAACTGGTATGAACTGAAGGCAAAGGGGCCATTTTTAATATAGAGGGTTGGAGAAATATCCTTGTGGAGCAAAACCCCTAAGGCTTTTGACAATTCTCTTGGCGTCACATCTGCGGGGGACTTTGTTTTGTCAATTTCACCTATAAGGCAGGTCTCTTCTGAATAAATTCCTCCCAAACCGAGGCCGACTGCCAAAAATTTTACAATGTTCTCCTGGGTTGCGAATTTTAGCACTCCTGCAATCTCCCTCTCCGAGACGTCAAAAGAAGGCATTGCCGGTGGCATCTCATAGTGCAGGCCCCGTTTAAGCTCCCGTGTGGACCAGCTCTGGGTCGAGTATATCGAAAGGATCCTCTCTTGGGAGTCCAGCAGTAGCAGGTTTCCCCTGCTGAAAAGCTCCACCAGGACAACAAATGTTTCACCCTTCTCAAAAACAAGTTTAAGGATGCGCTCTGTGCCAACCTGCTCCACACTCTTCAGCAGGGCGTTGTCCAGGCGTTTCCTGAGTGACATTGAGAAGTTCCCAGCAGATGTCTCTGCGAATTTGACTGTTTCTGAAACAAAAATCAGCCCGGGTAGGACAATGTTGAGGTTGAATTGCCCGGTTTTGGCGGCTATCCTGAAAGTGAAGCGCTCCTTCAGCTGGTAAAGCTTGTTAAGCCTGCCCCCCTCCAGCTGCTTGAGCTCGGGGAGTATATTCCTCAAATCCAGAGAGGATAAGCCCAGGATTTTAGCCATGGCAGCCCTAGCACCGGGTTGGTTTATAAAGGTTTGGCCTGGATGGCTCGTTTGGACTTGAAGAAAAAATACCCCACAATTAGGAAGGTTGTTATGGGTGAGAGCCATGAGGGAATGTTTGCCCCAAATGAATCAGATATCATAATAATTCCCAAGAAAAGAATTGAGTACATTGCACCGTTTTTCAGGAAGGCGTACCTCTTTATGCGGGCCACATTCCCAACTGTCAGGTGCCTCACAACAACTGCCCCCAACCCATTGCCGAGTATGATTAATGGCACTGAGAGTGTGAAGGCAAATGCCCCCAGCACGCCATCAATTGAGAAAGTAGCGTCAATAACCTCAAGATAAAGTATTTTGCTAACGTCGGAAATTCTATTTTTCATCAGGGTTTTCTCCCCCTGCTCTGCATTCTGCTTGAATCCATGGGTTATGAAGAAGGCTGCTGAACCAACCACTGCCCCGAAAGCAACCATTGGGCCAATTTTGAGGGCAAACCAGACAAGTATTGACAAGATTATGGAGGCAACAGCGAAGAACCAAATCCCTCGCTCGAGGAAAAATCTCTCCCCGGGCAGGCCAATGTTCTTATCCTCCTGGAAGAGCCAATGAAGGAAAAGGAAAATCAGGAACACTCCACCCCCCATCAAGAGCATTGGAGATGAGGATTCAATTGCTGCAAGAACAGCAGGATCACTGCTGAATGTGGCGGTTAATGCTCCTATCGGCCCCAGTGCGGGTGTGCTCGCCCAGACTATTGCCCAGGGCAGTAATCCTCGTACAACAAATACTGCAAAAAGGATTCCCCAAAGCAAGAACCAGCGCCGCGCCCAGGGACGCATGGTGGCGAGAACTTGGGCGTTGATGATTGCGTTGTCAATGCTATTAATTGTCTCAAACAGGCAAAGCCCAAAAACAATGAGTGCCATGGAAAGAATATCCATTTTAATTGAGATTATTTGGTTGTTTTAATAGCTATCGCTCATGGAAAAATATTTATACCTTTGAAGTGTTTCTTTTGGGCATGGGGTGGTTTTCCAGCTTTAACAATAGCCTAAGTGCCTCTTTTGCAAAGGTTCGCGAGGACACAACGAATCTATTCCGGTGGGTGACCTGGCTTAAGGCCCGCGGGGATGTCCAACAGCGCAAACTCTCACATTTGGAGGGCTCCCAGGACAAGGCGGCCAAGGATGTTTCTGACCTACAGAACGAGAATCTTCTCATGAAGCGCGAGCTTAAGCAGATGATGGACTACATGCGGCTTGTCCACAAGGAGGTTGTGGAGCTGCACACTGAGGTGCATAAGCCCGCTCTGCCAGAGGCGGCTGTGGAAGCAGTCCAAGAGATACCAAAGATAGTAGCCGTTGCATCTGATGGCCTCACTGAAGCTGAAAATGTTTTCCTGTCTCACCTTTACCATGCCCCTAAGCCTTTAAGCTATGAAGAAATATCCAAGGCGCTTCACCTCAACTATGGAACCATCAAAAATAGATTAAATAAAGTCAAGGCCAAGGGAATAGATATTCAATTTGAGGTTGATGATTCGGGCGAGCGCAGGTTCTACCTTCCCGAAACTGTAAAGATTAGGCTTTCTGGTAGGTAATCTCTTTCTTTCTGGGAAATTTTTATGGAATTGGAGCCGATTTTTAGCCCAAAAGAGGCTCAAAACATGTTACACGTAACATGTTACACGCGTAATATGTTGGAGGATTTTATAGACGATGAAGGCATGTTACGCGCGTAACATGCCATGTGTCACGTAACATATGACACATGTTACATTACTCGAATGGGCAATATGGGTGTAAAACTAACAATTATGGCATAATATAATTGAAAAAAAGAAAGAGACTTTTATTTATTTTATTATCTTCTTCATGACATTCTTTGGGATAAAGTAAAGGAACCACAAAAGCCAGACTATCCAAACAGCTTCCAGGTAATCTCCGTTGATTAGGCCAATAATTCCCCTAATCCCTATTATCCCAAGAAAACCCAGCAACCAAGTTTTGTTCTTCATATATCACTAAAGGAGCCCCGAGTTTATAAAATGTTGGAGAAATTCTGTCCTTAACTCTTCCTTAGCCTTGGCAGAACTGCAAAGGCAAAGAGGGCTGCAGCAGCAATAATAATCCAGAAAGTTAATGTCTTAAGCAGCCCAGAGGCCCAGAGGATTAGGTTTACAGATATTACGGCGATAATGAATCCAGAAAGCCCTTTAACCCACCTCTCGTCCATGGGGTGAGATAAAGTGAGGGTTAGTATATAAACCTATTTCGGCTCAGTGACTTCCCCGGCAAAGCTTGTTCTCATGGCCTTCCTGAATGCCTCAATATCCCTGCAGAGCCTGTTCCCAATGAGCCACTTAACCTTCACATCCACGGCAGCATCTGTATGATCCAGGCAGGAGATTGCCCCTGCACGGATTGCTTTAAAGCCGGTGTCATAATGGCTCGAGGAGGCATATCCGCCCGTATGCTTGGTGGTTATAAAAATGGGGATTGCATGCTCCCTAGTGGCATGCTTAATCACGGGGATTAGGCTAAATTCCCCCTCTGAGCATACATTGCCCTCACCCAGAGAGCGGAAAATCACAGCTGAAACACGACCGCTGGTGATAAATCCAAGAATCATGTCGGGTGCTGTGCCAGGCGTGGTTACGATGCTCACAACCCCCGCCCCAAATTTTGGGGCAATTGTGAGCTTTTGTTGGGCGTTTTCCCTTAAGCGAACCAGTTTTCTGTCAATTTGGACGCCGTTGGCATCAATTGTGCCCACATCGGGATACGTCGGGGAGTGCATTGCATCGAAATCCTTTTCGCTCACTTTTATGGTCCTGCATCCGAGGAGCACCCTGTTCCAGAAGTTGACCATCACATCGGCAACTCCCTTTTGAATCGCCTCGTCAATTGTGAGGAAGAGGTTCTCAAGGTTGAATTTGCCGTCTCCACCCTCCTGATAGATGGGGGTCTGCGCCCCGGTCAGGCAGATTGGGATTCTAAGCCCTGTCTTTTTCGGACCGTGGAGTGCCAGTGCCAGGGCTGTTGATGTGAACTCCAGCGTGTCTGTGCCGTGGGCTATTGCAACCCCATCAAACTTTTCAATCTCCTGCGCCCTTTTTATCCTGAAAATGAGCTTCTCCCAGTCATTGGGGCTCATGTTGGAACTGTCCTTGGTTGTAACCAGCTCAAACTTCACGTCCATCTTCTTAGAGAACTTGTTAATTATTGGTTCAACAACCTGCTGGAATTCCCTTCCGTCTTTAGGGGGGACAAGAATCAGCTGGCCCTCTTTGACAACATGCTTCTGGCCGATTGTGCCGCCGTTGTACAAGAAGAGAATCCTTTTTTTGGGCATAAATTCCTCAAAAAGAATTTGGTTTATATAATTTTATGTCCATGCTTCAGGTTCTTCTTGAAATCCTTAATCTTAGAAGCCTCAACCTCGGGGCAGATGCCGTTGTAATCGCAGTCAAGGCAGATGTAAACCTCGGGGTTCTTGGGCTGCCAACCAATGACTACCGAGCCCACTGGATGAACCGGGAATCTTTCTTTGAGTTTCTTTGCCCCTGGCCTTGCCATCTCTGCAGGGCTCATCAGGAAAATGCTCTTGACGTTTATACTGCCGCACTTGGGGCAGACATGGACATATTCCTCTTTCATAGTTTTGAGATAATGTGCAATTCAATAAAAAGTTTTGTTTTTAAAGGAGATTCGATAAATTTATAAATCACACCTCTAAAGTAGTGAGGATGGAGGGGGGAAAGATTAATCCAAAATCTGCACTTATCGTCTACTGTCCGCTCTCTGGGCCAAAGCACACCAAGGAGAATCTCCGCCATGTGCGGCAGCCTCTAGAAGACCTCCTTCAAAAGCAAGGCATTGAGCACAAATTTGAGAGTGATTTATTACCCTATGATGCTGTTAGGGAGTATGGTAAAGACAAGAAATATATTATACTGCTTGGTGGCGAGAGTGCAGCCCATTTCACCTGTCAAACAATGATGGAGCAAGGCCACGAAGGCCAGATTGCTGTTTTCTTCCCATTCGGCTCAGGGAATGACTTCCTAAGGTCACTCAATATCTACTCAAATGATGATGCAATTGCTGCTTTTAAAGGCCATTTAGAAAGCGGCGGGCTCACTAAGAAGGTTGATATCTTATCAGCCTCACTGGACGGTGAGTTGACTCGCTACTATGGCACCAACATGATAGGTTTTGGTCTGAACTCGTCCATCTCCAGGAAAGCAACGCCTGAAATGAAGAAAAAACTTGGGGGCAAGGTTGCCTATTACCTAGCTACTTTCAAGGTGCTGTTCAAGGATTATAAGGTGGCTTCAGCAAGGGTTACCAGCAGCGGAACTGAAGCTTTCAAGGGAGATATCCTTTCACTTATGTTTTGCAACGGACCATATGCGGGGGCTGGGATGAGGGCGGTGCCCTGGGCCCTGAATGATGACGGCATAATTGATATGTTTGCAGTGAATTACATGTCCCGGCTCAAGCTCATCCTGATTTTCCCAAAGATCTACAGTGGAAATCACGTTAAGGTGAAACAATGCAATTTTGCCCAGGGGAAACAGTTCCTGCTGCAACTGGATAAGCCAATGCCAATGCAGATTGACGGAGAGGTAATCAAAGATGTTAAAACCGCAGAGATTTTAATCCACCCAAAGGAGATGGAATTTGTTTACCTCCCAAATTTGCCCAGTGGAAATCTCCCTATTAAAGTCCCCAGTCTAGAGGGGGGGATTATCCAACCGGGTGGGCACAGGCATTACACTTCTTCCTAAAATATATAAACCTCGAGTTCTAGGATTTGCCAATGGATGAGATTCTACAGCAGGCGATGGGGCTGATAAGCCTCAAGACAACTGGCCCGGGAGAATGCAAGGTTGCACTCAAACAAATAGAAGGCTATCTAAAACCGACAAGATGGGTTATTAGGCACTATGAATCAAACCACTTCCCGAGCATGGTTGTGAGCCCAGATGGTGGAAAGGAATTCAAATTCATGCTGATGGGGCATGTGGACGTTGTTCCTGGCAACCAAAACCAGTTCACCCCAAAGGTAATAGGGAACAGGCTCTACGGCAGGGGAGCAATTGACATGAAATCCCAGGTGGCTGCAATGGTTGTCTTGGTGAAGAGGCTCGCAAAGCTCAAGCCATCAATGGCGCTAATGCTCACCTCTGATGAGGAGCAAGGTGGGGCAAATGGGGCAAAGTTCCTGCTTGAGAAGGGCTTCAGCTGCGGGTTCTTTATCGCACCCGATGGCGGAACCAACTTCAGGCTTATAACCCGGGAAAAGGGTGTGCTATGGCTGGAGATAATTGCCCGGGGCAAGGCAGGGCATGGCAGCACGCCGTGGACAGGCGAGAATGCCATTGAGATTTTAATGGAAAAACTCAGGCGGATTGGCAAACTTTTCAATAATCGGAATGCATGGTCAAACACTATTAGCATTGGCAAGATTAAAGGTGGACATGCAACAAACCAAATTCCAGATAGGGCGAGTGCACTGATAGATGTTCGCTACACAAAAGACCCAGAGGGTTTGCTGGCATCAATTGGAAAGATTGCAGAGTATAAAATCTCCCAGAGAAGCCCACCATTATCCACCAGCCAAAATCATCCCGAGGTTAAACGGCTGAGCAGGGCAATGGGGGCAGTTCTTGGGAAGAATGCTACTCCGGGATTCGAGCACGGGGCTTCTGATGCAAGGTATTTTGCCGAGAGGGGCATTCCGGGCGCAATCTTCAACCCCGAAGGGGCCGGAGCGCACAGCAAGGATGAATACCTTGTGATTCCGTCTCTTAAAAAATTCTACAGGATTCTTGAGCTGTTTGTAACTGAAGCTAAATAATGGAATTATTTTTGGTTACTAATCCTAATCTACGAAGGCAGCAACAAATGGCAACCTACGGTCAAAATCGCTTATGCGATTTTGCCCTATTCGCCACCCCGTAGGGGGCAGCCCCCGGCTCATCGGTGCCATTGCTGCCCGAATATTTAACTCTTGATGTATCGATTGCAAAGCTTTATATTTTGGCGGAGCTGCCAAACTAGGATGCATGAAACCTTAGTAGCGGGGCAGATAATTGAGGATGCCAAGCAGCATGGGAATGTGAAAGCCATAACAGTTGAGGTTGGGGAGCTTGCCCACCTGCCGATGGAGGATTTGAAGCCGACCCTCAATGAGATGGTTGAGTGGAAGGTAACCTACAAATCAAAAAAAGCCAAGGTGAAATGCACATGCGGCTATGAGGGTGAGCCAAAAATAATTATGCATACGCACGACCATACTTTCTTTAAGTGCCCGAAATGCGGAAAAGTCCCCGATATTCTTGAGGGGCAGTATATTAAGCTCATCAAGGTGGAGGTAGAGTAGGATGTGCATGGCTATCCCTGGAAAAGTGCTGAGTGTCAGCAAAGGCAAGGCAATGGTGGAATTCCTGGGGCAGAAAAAGGAGGCGGACTGCTCGCTGATGCCCTGCAAGCCTGGGGAGTATGTTGTGGTTAATGCCGGATTTGTGGTGGAGAAGGTGCCAGAAAAGGAGGCGAAAGAGAGCATTGAGCTGTTTAAAAATGGAAAATGCTGAGTCAGTGTTTTTGAAGTATTCTTTCCCCTGCGCGCAGGTGCTGCTGGACAAGGGGCAGATTAGCAAAGAGGAGTATGAGAAATTAAAGGGTGCTGCAATATCTGGGGGCAGTGTTGAAAGGGAAACACTCGAGAGGATGTTCACTGCTGCCATAAGGCGTCTCAAGGCAGTGTTTGGCAAGGATTACTGGACTCCAGAATCTGTACGAGAGTACTTCATCAGCCATCATAATCACTTTATTGATGAGGGCGAGGGGGAATATGCCCGTGCACCTGGATATTTCAAAAGGATGTGCAAGGTCCACAAGGCCAAGGTGATTTCCAGGAAAGGAAATGCCCTGACTGTCGAATTTGACGGCCAGACCAAGCCAGTCGTGGGATTGCTTCTAAAGGATGCAAAGCCTGGTGACACTGTTACAGTGCATTTGGGGTTCGCAATAGAGAAAATCTAGACACAACAACAGCCACTCCTGCAACTATCAATCCAAAACCGAGCCATTGGAGCACCGTCACTGGACTTCCTGAGAATGCTGAGAGCAGGGTTGTTATTGGCGAACCAAGCATCAGGACTATTGATGCAACAGCAGGAGTTACTTTCGCAAGGCCGGTGTACCAGGTGCCCACATAGGCAAATAGGAATGCCCCGGTTATTGCAACCCAAGTGAGGCTTGACACTGAGAATGCTGCTAATGGAATTCCACCCTCAAATGCAATTGCATAAGCAAGTATTACAATGCTGCCGAAGAACATCCTGCCAAATGCGAGCTCAACTGGTTTGATGTTCTCAAGGAGCTTTTTGGAAAGTATAAACTCGCCTGCCCATAGCAGGGCTGCAATTAAAATTAGCATGTCCCCAAAATTAAGGGGCACTTTCTTAATATTCAAGAGAAGCCAGTTGCCGGCCAGCAGTGCTGAGCCTGCCAGCATTATTCTTCTAGAAGGCATCTCCTTGAGGAATAAAGCGCTGAGTGCAATCACAAAAACAAAGAGGCTCTTTTGTATGAATGATGCGCTGGCGGCACTTGTGAGTGCAAGCCCCTTGAAGAAGAGAATGAAAGGAATGCCACCCCCTATTAATCCAATAAGGGCCAGCTTTGCCCAGGTGTCTCTGCTGAGCACTCTTAGCCTGTTAAATGCGCCCAGGCCAATAATCAATGCCAGGAACATTATGGCAACAGCTGCATTCTTCATGAAAGTCAAAGCCACGGGAGAAACTGAAGAAACCGCAAACTTGTTGATGAAGATTGAAATTCCCGAAATTACCGCTGTCGAGAGCAGCCACCCTAGCCCTTTTTTCATGCAATCTGGAGGCACTGGCTGATTTTTAAACTTTACTGAGAAGCGAAAAACTTATCCACAAGCCCCGGATCCAGTTTCCGAGATACAAGCGTCTGCTTGACCTGCCGAGGGGACGAGCCTTTGTTGAGCTGCTCCTCAATCCAGGAGAAGACATGGTTTTGCAGAGGGTCATCTATCCTTGTTGCTGAGCCTGACAAGGCGTCGAGTTTATTCTTTGCCTCCTCAAGCTGCCTAAGCTCCTCGCTAATCCTGGATAAATCACTGCCACTGGATTTGGTGTCAATCATCCTATCCACGAGGTGCTTATTGAGGGCATCATATCTTTGGAAAGTCGAGTCCACTTGGCGCTTCAGCGCATCAACCTGGTTAGAGAGCTCCCTTATTGAGCCAGCATAATCGCTAACCTGGCCCAGCTTCAGCCCCATTATATCCATCCCCGCCTTAAACTCCTCGCCCTTTACATAGCCCTGCATTAAAATGTTGATTTCTGCAAACCTGCGGCTTAGCATCTCAATGTCCTTTGTGAAGCCGTTTAGGGATTTCTTGAATGAGTCCTGGTCTACCTTGATGGCCCCCATAGCCTTGGTTGAATCTAAAACTTGCTGCCTGTAGCCTGAAATTTCCCTGTCTAGCTTTGGCGGCAAAAGCCGTTCAACCTTGGCCTTCATCTCCATATCCTGCTTGAGGGTGTCAATTACCTTGTTCCGAACAATGCCAAGCTCAGTCCTGAGCATCCTGAACTCTTTTTGCATGAAATCCCTCATTGACAGGTCATCATCACCAAGGTTCTTGAGCTCCTTCTCGAAAATCCTGAAACGCCTGTCAACATCCACCAGCTGGTCCTGGATCTTTAGGAACTCCTTGTTCTTAAAAACCAATTTGTTGAGATTTTCCTCATCCAGCGTGAGCTCCTCTTTGAGCACGCTAAAACCTTTTCTCAGCTTTCCGTCAAGCTCAACATCGCTCAGCTTGAGGTCATTGGCAGCCACGGCGAGAGTGTCCAGCATCTTGAACACCCTTTTGAGGTCCATTTCAATTGCCTTCACACGCTCCATGTCTGCTTCAATATTCCAATGGGTGGCGGCTTGCTCTGAAGATACCCTCTTAAACTCCGCCAGGCGCCTGTCAATGTTTATTGTCTCGCTCTTGAAGCGGGTAACCTCATCGTTAACCTCGGTCTTGAACTGGTTGAACATGTCCTTGTTAGTCATTGAGTAGAAGTCTTTCCTGAGAGAGCAAAGCTCCTCATTTAGCCCCATAACAATGTCCTTAAGCTTGTCAACAGATTGGGTGGCTGAATTGGCAGTCCCGTGCTGTGCCTCAGTCATTGCCTTTATACGGACCTTAAGCTCCTCTATATCTGCCTGGTTCTTCAGTGAGGCCTCAACTGCATCTGCGTGTTTCGAGGTAAAGTGTTCCAGGCGCTCCTCAACCCTGCTCAGCGAATTATATTTGTCTTTGAGAACATCAATTGATTTCTTTAACCGCTGGTACTCAGAATCACGCATCTTGGGCTCTTCTGGCTCAGGCTCCTCTAAGTGAAAACTAGAGCCCAGTAGCTCATCAACACCTCTTTTTTTTCCGAAAAATCGCATCTATTTATACCTCTATAATACTAATATATAAATCTTATTATGGAGGTTCTGATGCTATAATGGGAGATAAGGTTACTCATATTGTAACTAGAATAGCGAGCAGCAACAAGGGCGCCGCCCGGCAGGGGGACGTCCAGAGGCATCCGATGGACACCAGGGATTCCGAGGAATCTCTGAGCGACCCCTATGGGGATGCCGGGAGGAGCGTAAGCGACGACGGCCGCCATTATTGTTGCTACCTTCAAAAGTATCTACAGTCCAATAAATTTTAAATACTGGCCCACTGTATTTGGCTTTATGGAGAAGATTCCTTTGGAGGATGCCTGGAAGGTGCTCGCTCCCAGGCCGGTTGCAATTATCACTACTGTAAATGAGCGGGGCGAAATCAATGGGGCCCCGTACTCGCTTGTGGGCTCAATGAGTTTTTCCCCGCCACTGGTGTGGGTGGGTTTCAATAAGGATGGGATTAGGCACACATTTGAGAATATCAAGGCAACTAAGGAGTTTGTGCTGAACATTGTCTCTGAGGATTTTGCCAAGGAAATGATTGAGACTGCAAAAATTGAGGAGTGGGGCAATGAGCTTGAGAAAGCAGGATTACAATGGGGACCCTCAAAGATTGTCCGGCCGCCACGGGTTAAGAAGGCCAAAGCTGTGCTGGAGTGCATGCTCCGCGGAATTTACGAGGTGGGCGGCAGCCATACAATTGTTGTTGGGGAGGTTGTAAATGCCGAGGCCACTAAGATAGATGCTTATGGCAACCCTAAGTTCAGTGAGATGAAAACCCTGTACCATGCCTCTGGCCCGGTATTCTATTCCGCAGGAAAAAGTGTTGAACTGAACTGGAGAAAAAAGCGCTGATTATTTTGTTTCTTCTTTAGGTTTATCTTCCGGCTTATCGTAATCCTCGCAGGTGATGATGGGGGTTAGCTTGATTAATTTGTCCAAGGTTGCTCGGAGCTTGTAGAGCCCCTGGACCTCCTCTGCATGTGGGTAAAGCTCAAGGGGGGTTTCAAGGCACTCCCTAGCATTCTCCAACTTTTCCATTTTCTCAGCCGGGTCTAAGGCGAGTAGTGAGAGCTCGACATAGGTTGTAACCAAAACCTTTGAAGAACGCAGGTAGAGGTGGTTGTCCGGTGAGTTTGGGCCCTCTTCCCTGACCGAGGCAAGGAATTTGTCCACAATCTCCGATAAGATTTGCCTCGCTTTTCCATAGTGCTCGTTGGCCTGGGCATTGTTCTTCATTATCTGGTATGACCTCCCCCTAAAATATTCGGCCTCACCACGGGCAAAGGCCAGCCCATCATTATTTAGCGTCAAATCCTTTGACAATTCAGTAATCCCCTCTTCCACAGAATCCAGCAAGCCCAAGACAAGCCACAATTCCACCTTGTCCGGCTCGCTGTCCTTTTCAATAAAAATCCTCTTTGCATCATCAAGGGTGTATAGAGTAACGCTGAGAAGATCAGTTGGGCGTTCCTCTTCTTTTTGGGAATTCTCTTCCCCAGAGGATTCCGTTGGATTTTGTTCCACCTTTTCTTGCTCCTCTTTCATGGCATCTATCAGTAGTTTTGCAGCACCTGCCCTTTTCTTGTAACTGTCTGCCTTTTCTATCTCCCCAAGGTCAACATAGAATTGTGCTATTGTATTGCAAAGCTTGTAGGTTTGCTCTGGGCCATAATCATAAACAGTCAGGGGTACCTCCAAGGCCCTTACTGCCTTTTGGAGCATTTTCTTCTGAACCTCTTTATCGTTCTCGCACAAAGCTGGTTGGCTTAGCCGGTAATATGCTGAAGAGAGCGTCCATGCAGAGGTGTAATACAAACTAGGATAATTTAAGCCAGGGGTTTCGTTTTCAATCCCATTTTCCATCTCTGGGAGCAGCTCTTCTGCCATGAGCACACCCACATTCAATGCTGTTTTGGCTCTTGTGTATTCTCCCAGGTTAAGCAAACATGTGCCCTTGTATAATATTGCCTTTGCAGTTAGGTGTTTAACAACAAAATCCTCCTGGTCAGGGTATGCCTCTAGCTGCTCAAGCACTTCATCAAACGTTGACATTGACAGCCGGGTTAGGATTTTCTTCTTGAGTTTAGAACCCCATTGAAGCAATTCACTACCTTCATGTATTGCACTCAGTATCTCTTCAAGTCTCTCTGGCTCATCCTGAAGCGGCATATGAGATTAAATGAGGCTTTGATTTATAAGGTTTTCTCTGTATAGTAGTGAATATGCCCCATTTTAGGCTTATTAATTAACAATCCCTTAAGGATTAGCTCCACTTCCCGTTTTGCTTCAGTTTTTGCTATTCCAAGCGGCAGGCCAATTATCTTTACACCCTTAATCAATCCAACATTTTCGCCCATCTGGAGCCAGTGCCCCAGGTCCAGGTCGTGTGCAGAAACAGTATTATGCTGTTCAAGTTTTTTCAAATCCAATAACAACCCGACCTTTTTTATGCCTTTGACCACATCCAGAATAAACAGCTCTTCCCCCAGAGGGAGGTGGGCGGGGTTTGTGCACTTTACAAACTCAAACCCATCTACCTTTAGAGAATCTGCCAACTCCAGTGCAAGGGTGTCTCCAGAAACATATGGATTTCCAAAGCAGTAAATTTTTCTCATTCCCTATCTAGCTTCAGGCTGAGGAAGTGTGTGCTGCAGGAGATGCACGGATCGTATGCCCGGATGAGCTTTTCCAGCTCCAGCTTTATTGCAGCCTCATGCTTATCCAGGATTGTTGGCAAGAACGCGTGGACATCCTCCTCAATGTTGTGCAGGTTTTGGGATGTGGGGGTTATGATGTTGCATTTCTTAATGCTCCCACTTTTATTGAGCTCGTACTCGTGGAATAATATGCCCCGCGGGACTTCTGTTGCAGAAACCCCGTGCCCTGCGCGCGGTTTTACTGGAATTGGCTTTTCCTGTTTAATCTTGAGACCCTCAAGAAGCTTTAACGCGCGGTAATAAAATTCAACAAGTTCTATTGCCTGTGCAAAATTGTTTGCAAATGGTGAATCGTTGGGGAATTTAACCTTGGACCCGGCCACAAGTTTCTTTGCAACTGGGCTCAGTTTTGCATAATGAATGTTTAGCCGGGATAAGGCAGATGTCATGAAGCTCTGGCCCAGGAATAAAGCCTCCTTTGATGTGGTTGTGAAGTCCACATATTCGTTTATGTTGCGCTTGTATTCCTCAATACTAAAGACCTTGCCATTGCGCATTGCCTTTATCTCATCACCGAAGAACATTGAGCCGTTGCTCCTGCTGATGGCAATGTGTTCGCAAGGCCTTGAGAATTTCGGCAGGTCCAGGGAGCCTATGAGCCCAGGCACTTGCAGCACCATCTTCTCAACTTTCTTCAAATCCTTTACGAGCCCATTAATCTCTTCCTGTGTTGGGAGCTTTGAGAACCCGCCAACTACCGGAGTTACTGCGTGAACCTCACGGCCACCAAGCACCCGTTCAATCCTGTTGAAGGTCTGCTTGAGCACCAGTGCGGCTCTAAGTATTTTCGGGTCGCTGTTGGCAAACTCCAACGCAGAGGAGTAAGCATAATAATCTGGGAGTGCTAAGAAATACAGGTGGAGCACGTGGCTCTCAAGAATATCACCCAGCAGCAGAAGCTCACGGAGCACTTCTGTTTGAGGTGTTGACTTGCAGCCAAGGGCCTTTTCAATTGCATGCAGCGCCCCAACAACATGGGCCTGCGAGCAGACACCGCAAATTCTGGAGGCAATGTAATGGGCATCAGTTGCGTCACGGTTTAGCAGCAGCCCCTCAAAGTACCTTGCCCCCTCAACCACGCGGAGCTCAACCTTCTTAATCTTTCCATGGGTGACTTTAACATACAAATTTGCATGTCCTTCGATTTTAGTTATATGGTCAAGCTCAATCTCGCGGTTCATCTCAAAACACCTCTTCGGTAACGTTTCGATGTGCCTGCAAACACAGTGAGGGAATTCCGGATGCTGGAGAAGGGTATGCCGTAGCGCTTGAACAGCCTCATCAGGGCATCTAGGTTCGCCTCCTTCATCGGGCCACGGCAGCCATAGCAGGGCCTTCCTTCATTTATGCATATGGAATTGCAGCCCCCGTAGATAAGAGGGCCCAGGCACTGTTTCTTCTTTAGCAGAAAGCATATATTCTTGTTGCGGCGGCATTCCACGCAGACTGGCTCCTCAACAACAACTGGTTTTTTGCCCAGGACAAGGTCTGTTGTGAATCGTACAAACTCCTCCCCAACTATGGGGCAGCCGCGCAGGGCATAGTCAACCTTTACATAGCAGTCAAGCCCCCGCACGTTATGGACTGAATCCAGGAACAGCGGGTTGGGGTAAACACAGGTCATCACCTTCGCCTTGTCTTCAAAGTCCCTTATGGATGCAATCCCCCCAAATGTTGCGCACGTCCCGAGTGCAACCAGAATCTTGGCTTTTTTGCGGATATCCCTTAATGTCTCTATTTCCTCTTTCCGTATTACTGTGCCCTCAATGAAAGCCACATCCACGCGGCCATCATAAAGCCTCTCCTTGATTAGCGGGAAATACTTAATTTCAGTGATTTCAGTGAGCTGCAGGAACTTCTCCTCAAGCCCGAGAAGCGTCACCTGGCAGCCTGAGCAGGAGGTTAGTGCGTAGATTCCAACTAGTGGTTTTGCCTTCATTCTTTTTTGTCCTGGACCTGGTCGTACCTAAAGACAGGCCCATCCTTGCAAACATAAAGGTTGCTCACCATGCAGTGCCCGCATTTGCCGATGCCGCAGCGCATGAGCCGCTCCAGTGACATGAAAATCTGGTCGTTCCTGAAGCCCGCTGCATTGAGCGACTTAATCACGAACTTAATCATCACGGGCGGGCCGCAGGTCATGGCAACGCCATTTTCATTTATTAATTTTTGTTTTTCCAGCAATGTCGTTATGACACCGCAGCAATGACGCCAGGCCTTGCTGGGCTGGTCAACAGTTAAGTAAACATTGAACATGCGCTGCCAGAGCTCTATGTCCTCTTTGAAAAAGACCTGCTCTGGGTTCCTGAAGCCCATGAAGATATTAACAGAGGCAAAATCCTTCGGGTGCTGCTCGGCATATTTTATTATGCCTCTTAGAGGTGCAACACCTGTGCCACCGCCGATTATGTAAAGGTGCTTCCCTTTCAGGGATTTCATGTCATAGCCATTGCCATAAGGCCCGCGAATTCCGATTGTATCGCCAACATTGAGCTTATGGATTGCATTTGTCACGTTGCCAACTGCACGGACAGTCATTTCAAGGTACTGGGTTGAGCATGAGCAGATGGACATTGGAGCCTCGCCATAGTGGGGCAGGAAAACCTCAATAAACTGGCCGGGGCGGTGCCTGCACTTGAAATCAACCCTGAAAAGCCGAATATCTGAAGTCATTTCCTCCACTTTAATTATCTTCACGAACTTGGGCTTGTATGGGTTCATAGTTTCAGCACAACCTCTCTCATGTCTATCTTTGTGGGGCATATTGTCACGCAGCGCCCGCAGCCCACGCAGTTGTCGCCCCAGACTAGCTTATGGTAGTAGCGGTGCCTGAAGCGGTCAGTACGCTTGCCGCGAAAGTGGTATTTTCCTGCGACTCGTGTGAATGGCTTGAGCTGGCATGAATCCCATGTGCGGATGCGTTTGCCTGTTGCCAGATTGGGCGCAGAATGATCCTCAATGTCAAAGCACTGGCAGGTGGGGCAAACAATCGTACAGCCACCGCAGCTGAAACATTCTGTTGCTGCAGTATCCCAGTGCTTGCTGTCAGAGAGTTTATCCAGTTCGCCAATGCGGGCCTTAAACTGCTGGTGCGGCTTTGTTATTTTAAAATTGGCTTGGGGCAGTTTGCTATCCTGCTTTATTTTCAGGGATTTTAATGTGTCTTCGCCCAGCTTTGAGCCTGCTTTTATTAGATAGCCCCCACTGCCCCGCGCAAGGCCAATGTCATGGCCCTTTTCCAGCTTGAAGCTCCCAAAAACATCGCAGAAGCAGTTTTCAAACTGTTTTGCGCATTGTATCGCCACAATCAGCGTGTTTTCACGCCTTGCCTTATAGTAGGGCTCTGCGATGCCACTGAACATAAAATTATCCATCACGCCTATTGCCCTTACATCGCATGGGCGCACGCCAAAGATTACTGTCTTTTCAGATGGAATTGTGGCTCTGACATTGGCGCCCTTGAAGCTGTAGACCGGCTCATGCTGTGGCAGCATTACCTCTTTTGGAGGGTAGATGGGTAGTGTAAAATCAATGGCAATTTCCTTGAAATTGTGGACTGTTTCGTAAACAAAATAGCCTTCGCGAGAAACAGGGGCCACGATTCTCCGGCCGTGCTTTAATTTATTGAAAAGCGCCTCCAGCTGCATAAATCTGAGCTAGCTAAGGCGTATTTTTATAGTTATTGGTCAGGTACTCTACGAGCTCATTGCCTCTCAAAAAGAGGCTGCCGGCGCCCTCATCAAAAAGCCCCTTCAGCCTGTAGCTTGCAGAGCCCAGCTGGAAATCCCAGGTTATGGGCTGCTTGAGACCTCGCGACTGGTCCGTGAGGTACGGAATAACTTCGCCATTGCTTTCCTCAAGCACAATTTCCAAGGACCTGGGCTCTTGGTATAACTGCTGGGCCTGCTCAAGCTGCGCAATGCTGTTATAGGGCGCCGGGGAGAATTTTGCCTCGTAGAGCCACAAGCCGGCTATTACTGCACTGGTGATAAGAACCCCATATTTTATTGTTTTTATTGCTGTTCTTAATATTCCCATGCCCTTCTAAGGGGCTGAAATAGTTATAGAAGTATCGAGAAAAATTCCGGAAAAAATTCAAACAACAGAATTCCACCAATCTGATTATTGGTAGTAAGGTGGATTCTATTGTGTTCAAGAACCACAAGATTGGTGGAATCCTGAGCGTCAAGAACCATCTGAAAAGGATTTATTAAGTTTTTATGTCACTAGTCTATTGACTAATGGTTCTTGACATAAAAAAAGTTAGTTTTTTTACTTTTTCTTTCCGCCACAACCGCATCCCATTTCATTCACCTCCAAGCTTTTGCGAAATCGCGAAGCACTGCCTCTGGGTCCTTGGCCAGCACGACACCCGAGGCAACCAAAATACCCTTGGATTTCAAATCAAGGGCAACACGGACATCATTCCCATCCTTTATGCCTGCCCCAACCAGGACAGACGTTTCTTTTGTTTGGACACGAGCAACTGCATCTGAAATAATCTCGGGCTTGGCCTTGCTCACTGATATATCGCCGCCAATAAGCTCTGGTGGCTCAACTGCAATAAAATCAGGCTTGAGTGATTTTAGTTTTTCGCCTTCCTCAACAGAATCGGCGCAAACAATTGATTGCAGGCCAAGTGCCCTGCAGCGCTCTACTGCATATTTTATTTTTTCAAAAGGAATCCTATGCTCAGAATGGTTTATCAAAACCCCTGTTGCGCCGGCATCCTTCACAGCCTCAACAGTTGTCCAGCCCGTGAATTTCCCCTGCGCTGCTTCATCAATGTGCTGGGCAAACACCTCAATGTGCCCCTTGTCTTTCACTAGGCGCAGGTCAGTTGCCTGTGGCACCAGCACAATTCTAACGCCGTATTCCCTTGTAACCTTCTCGGCAGACTTGGCCAGCTTGACAGCTGCAAGCCCAGTGCTCTCCTTGTAGGTTTTAAGATTAACAATTATCATAGATTAAGAAAAAAGATAGAAGATATATAAAACTTATTAAAAAAAAGGTTAAATGACTTCCAGCTCGCGGTACACCACGCGCTTGGTGACGTCATTTGAGACAGTGACACGCACAGCATACGTGCCAGGCTTGGCATCACAGGGTATGTCCAGGAAGAGCTGCTTGTTCACCGGGTCATTCTTAACATCGAACCTGGTGCTGGCCTCTCTTGTGCCTAGCTCTGGGATGCTTGCTGTGACCTTCACCTGCTTAGCCTTGGTGTTGCCTGCATTCTCTACTGACACAATAAGCATGTCAGTCTCGCAAGCCTTTACCCTAGTCTTGTCAAGGCGTATCTTGTCGAGCTTGAGTTCCTGGTAGGGTTTCTCGGTAACAGTCACTTTAACCACAAGCACTGTCGTTGCCGTGCCATCACTGGCTGAGACCTGCACATTGTAAACCCCCTCATCACCCACCTTGGTGAGCCAGTAACCATCGCTTCCCACTGGATCAGAGATTGTTATTGTCACAGGGTCATTGTCTGGGTCAGAGGCAACTGGTTTTATGAAGACCTCCTCACCTGCAGCCACAGTTATGTCGGCAATTGGCTCAAGTATTGGGCCATGGTTGCCTGCGTCCAGCACAGTTATGCTAACCTGCTGGCTTACCACTCCGCCCTTATTGTCCATTGCCGTAACAGTTGCAGTGTACTGGCCCGCATCTGTATATGTTGTCTGCCATTCCCCGTTGGAGTTCAATGGGGATGTGAATGTGAAGATTATTGGGTAGCCATCTAAGCTATATGCCTGCGGTATAACAACAACCTTCTCACCTTCAGTGACAGTTATGCAGTTGATTGGAGCCAGTACTGGCGGCTCGTAGGCACAGTTCTTGTCCGGCCCGCCTGGGTGCTCAATTGCACCTGGGTGCACGGTTGCATCTGCATCATTGCAGTCTGTGTTGTCAGCCACATAACCCATTGGGGCTGAGCATGCCATTGTGGTTTTGGCCACATCTCCGTAGCCATCCTTGTCAGCATCTAAGTAATAGGTGACCTTCTCATTCCCCTCATCAATCTCGCCATCGCAATCGTTATCGTAACCATCGCAGGTAGTTTCGTTTGACTGGTAGTGTGGAACACCAGTGAAAGTGTCCTGCCATGAGCCACTGCAGCAGGTTTTCTTTGAACCTACGCATACGCCCTGCTGCTTACTGTTGAATGGTGCTGTTTCACCAGAACCATCTGCTGTTGCGGCATTGCAATCGTCATCTATGCCGTTGCAGATGTCCTTTGCATCAGGATTTACTGCTGCATTTTCATCATTGCAGTCTCCTGTCTTGATTGTGCGGTAATCCCCTGATGCACCGCAGAGGCATTTGCTTGCGCCAGTGCCCCAGTTGTCCTTATCCATATCAATGTAATAATCAACACAACCTGTTATGCCCTCTTCGTCTACAACACCATTGCAGTTGTTGTCAAAGCCATCGCAGGTTACCTCAACTGCCTCGTAGTGTGTGATGCCTGTGAAGGTATCCTGCCATGAGCCGTTTGAGCATATCTTCTTGGAGCCAGCGCAAACACCCTGCTGGTTGCTGTTCAACGGCGCGTTTTCACCTGAACCATCTGCTGTTGCGGCATTGCAATCATCGTCTATGCCGTTGCAGATGTCCTTCGCACCTGGGTTTATTGCTGCATTTGCATCATTGCAATCCCCTGCCTTCTTGGCTGAATAGTCACCTGAGGCTGCGCACAGGCATTTGGTTTCCATGTCAACACCGTAGCTGTCCTTGTCGCTATCGAAATAGAATATTGTGCACCCTTGGGCATTCTCTTCATCTATTTGTCCGTCACAGTTGTCGTCAAAACCGTTGCAAATTTCTGTTGCTCCGGGGTGGATTGCAGGGTTATTATCGTTGCAATCGACATCTGCTGTGTAGCCATCGTTGTCCTTGTCATTGGGGAATTGGTCGCAGACGTCGCCTTTACCATCATTATCCGTGTCCTTTTGGTCAGCATTAGCCACATTCGGGCAGTTGTCGCATACGTCGCCGATACCATCCCCATCCTTGTCCTTCTGGTCTGGGTTTGCGGTCATAGCACAATTGTCGCATGCATCGCCTAGCCCATCCTTATCAGTGTCCTTCTGGTCTGGGTTGTATGTGAATTTGCAGTTATCCAAACCGTCTAGGATATTATCATTGTCATCATCTGGATCACAGACGTCGCCCTTACCATCATGGTCATTATCCTTCTGGTCTGGGTTTGCCATGTAAACGCAGTTGTCCTGCTCATTCGGGATACCATCGTTGTCTATGTCTGAGTCACATGCATCACCCTTCCCATCCTTATCTGTGTCTTTCTGGTCGGGGTTTGGAACATAAACGCAGTTGTCTTGTCCGTTTGGAATGCCATCGTTATCGATGTCTGAATCACAGGCATCGCCTATCTTGTCACCATCTGTGTCCTTCTGATCTGTGTTTGGAACGTAAACGCAGTTGTCCTGCTCATTCGGGATGCTGTCGTTGTCGATATCCAAATCACATACATCACCAATTCCATCTTTATCAGTGTCCTTCTGATCCCTGTTTGGAGTGAATTGGCAGTTGTCAATTATGTCTGGGATGCCGTCGTTGTCATCATCTGGGTCAACACAATCAGCCATTGAATCATGGTCATTGTTCGGGAAGCCTTCGTCGCGCTGGGCGTTACAATCATTGTCCAGGCCGTCGCAAATCTCTGGGGCTCCAGGGTAAACATTTGCCCTGGTGTCATCACAATCGCTATCCCTGGTGGCTGTGTAATCGCCAGTTGCAGCGCAAATACACTTGTTGGAGCTTGTGCCATATGTATCTTTATCCTTATCAACATAGAATACTGTGCAGCCACCGGCATTTTCTTCATCTATTTGCCCGTTGCAGTTGTCATCCTTGCCGTTGCAGATCTCTGTTGCACCAGGGTTTACTGTTGCATCTGCATCATTGCAGTCGCTGTCCCTTGTGGCTGTGAAATCGCCTGTCATCGCGCAGAGGCATTTCTTTACTGCAGTTCCATATGTATCCTTATCTGCATCTGTGTAATAATTGGTGCAGCCCTGGGCATTCTCTTCATCTATCACACCGTTGCAGTTGTCATCTATGCCGTTGCACTTCTCAACTGCGCCCGGGTGAACGTCCTTGTTTGCATCATCACAATCAGTACCATCAATCACATAGCCCACTGGCCTGGTGCAGGCTATTGCTGGAATTCCAACAGTACCATATGTATCTCCATCTGCATCCTTGTAGAAGGTCTTCATTAACCCCTCATCTGTCTGGCCGTTGCAGTTGTTATCCAAATTATCACAGCTGACTTCTGTTGCCTCATAGTGTGCAATGCCGGTGTATTTGTCCTGCCATTGGCCGGCTATGCAGGCTTTCTTTGAACCTTCACAGACACCCACTTGGTTGCTGTTAAATTGCGCTGTTTCTCCAGAACCGTCCAGTGTGGCGGCGTTACAATCATCGTCTATGCCGTTGCACACTTCAGCTGCCCCTGGGTGAACTGCTGCGCTTGCGTCATTGCAGTCGCCACCCTGTGGTGCAGTGTAGCTGTCAACAGGTGCGCATAAACACCTTGAGGCAACTGTACCATAATTATCCTTGTCTGAATCAAAGTAGTATCTTGTGCAGTCGCTTGAGCCCTCTTCATTGATTAGGCCATCACAGTCGTTGTCCACACCGTTGCATTTCTCAACTGCACCTGGATGTATGTCCTTGTCGTTGTCATTGCAGTCCTGGCTGTTGCTTACAAATCCCACTGGCTTGGAACATGCCTGGGTTGTGGTTTGCAAGTCACCATAAGCATCTGCATCTGCATCTTTATAGTAAGTTGTCATGAGGCTTTCATCAACCTGGCCGTTGCAGTTGTTGTCCAGGCCGTCGCAGCTCACTTCATTTATTTCATATTTTGCTATGTTGCTGTACTTGTCAGCCCATTGCCCGGCAATGCATGCTTTCTTTGAGCCTGTGCAAACACCCTGCTGGTTGCTGTTGGATGGTGCTGTTTCGCCCGAGCCATCTAGTGTTGCGGCGTTACAATCATCATCTATGCCGTTGCACATTTCAGTTGCACCTGGATGGACTGCAGCGTTGTTGTCTGCGCAATCGCCTGCCCTGCTAGCAGTGTAATCACCGGTTGCAGCGCAAAGGCACTTGCTTGTCCCTGCACCGTATGTGTCCTTATCCACATCTGCATAGAATGCAGTGCATCCTTGGGCATTCTCTTCATCTATCTGGCCGTTGCAGTTGTTGTCAACACCATCGCAGACTTCAGTTGCCCCTGGCTTTATGTTCTTGTTATTATCATTACAATCCTGGCTGTTTGCTACATAGCCCACTGGTTTTGCACATGATTGGGTTGTTGTTTGGGCGTCTCCATAGCCATCTGCATCCTGATCGCGGTAATATGTGACGCTGAGCCCGCCCTCATCTGTCTGGCCGTTGCAGTTGTTGTCCAAGCCATCACAGCTCACTTCAATTGCTTCATAGTGTGGTATTCCTGTGTATTTATCCTGCCAGCTGCCGGATGTACAGGCTTTGGTTGAGCCAGCGCAAACACCCTGTTGGTTGCTGTTAGTTGGTGCGGTTTCTCCAGAGCCGTCGGCTGTTGCGGCATTACAATCATCATCTACGCCGTTGCAGACATCTGCTGCGCCCGGATTGACTGATGCACTTGCATCATTGCAGTCCCCATCTCTTGTGGCTGAATAATCGCCAGAGGCTGCGCATAGGCATTTTGTTGTAGCAATTCCGTATGTGTCCTTGTCTGAGTCTAAGTAAAAGATTGTGCAGCCCTGGGCGTTCTCCTCATCAACAAGGGTGTTGCAGTTGTCGTCAATGCCGTTGCACTTCTCAACTGCACCCGGGTGGACCTCTGGGTTGTGGTCGTCACAGTCAACTGTTGAGTCATAGCCGTCACCGTCTGCATCTGCTGCAATAACTGGGAAGCTCTTGTGCTCGCTCTCAGCTGTGTTGCCTGTGCTGTCCTGTGCCCAAACATAATATTCAATGGATCCTGCTGGGAGCTTGCCCAGCTCTGCGCTCCAAAGTGAAGCGTGGGTCATATCAATAGAGGTGTATGCACCGCCATCTATCTTGTAAAACACCTTGGCGCTGGAAACGCCGATGTTATCGCTAATGTCCGCATATACTGTAACAACCTGAGCCTCGTTGGGGTGCTCTGGTGTGTTGTGAACATTGGTTATTGTTGGTGGAACAATGCAATTCAATAAAATGCCAGAGTTGCCGAATGCTGCAAATGTGCCCTCAACCTGGCCTTGGCATGCGGATGATGATACAACAAAGGTATCACCTGTGCTAAAACCTGGCTGGTCGCATGTGGCGAAGTTGCCGTTGCCTTGCAGCCATCCTGGAATTGCTGAATCATCAACTGTGCCTGAGTAGCTGTAGCCGGTGTTTGTGCCTGCTGTGACTTGTACGCTATAGATTGTGCCGGCCGGGGCTTTAACCCCGTCAATTGTGATTGAGCCTCTGATGTAGTTTGCATCCAAGTCAGCTGTGTATGAGCCTGGGCTGGATACAAGTGTCTTGAAGCTCCAAATGACAGTCTCGGCGCAGTTGCCTGAACTGTCGCATGAGGTGAGTTTGTAATAGTAATTTGTGTCTGATGTGAGCCCGCTGAGTGTGATTGAATGGGCTGTGACCTTTGCACTGGACTCTCCAATGCTGCCAAGTGCCCCGCTGATGCCATAGCTTACCTTGGAATCAGATGCCTCATCTGTAGTCCAGGAGACTGTTGCTGATGTCTTGCCTGGCATTACTGAATGTGTGAGGAAAATCGGTGGGGTGGTGTCCTGGACTGGCGGAGTGGTCACTGTAACCTGCGTCTGCCCCCCAGTTGTTTGTTCCTGTCCCCCCTCGAAACCATAATTGCCTGAAAATGTGTAAACCCCATCTGTTGGGGCTGTTGTGACTATGTAAGTAAAGGTGGTGTCTGCAACTCCCGAGATAACAACCCATGAGATGTGCTTGCCGTCAGTGCTGAGGGAACCGCCGCCAAGATTTGTGACAATCCATCCGCTGGGGAATGTATCGGTGACTGCATAGTAGCTTTCCGAGCCTGTTACGTCAACTGTCAGAGTGACAGGCAGAGCTGTGTTTGGTGCAGGGGTTGTGGTCGAAAAAGACCTTGTAACTGTTGATGCAGAGACTGCCTGCACAATAAGTAGGAAAACCAAAAATGTTATTATTTTGCATTTCATTATTATCACTCCCTCAGCATACTGGTTTGGCCTTCCACAGGCCGATTGCGGACAGCAGGTTCTCCATGCCTATACCCATGGGGTCTGCCTTCCATTGGCCGATGTATGTGAGCAGCTCCTGCATGCTCACGCACCCGTCCTTGTTTGTATCAGCATTATTGTAAGCCTGGTTTTGCGCTTCTGGTGTTGGAATCGCAAAGGTTGTAAAGTCATTCTTGTCCACATCCGTGTCCAATCCGTCAATCTTTCTCCCACCTGACTGGCCTGGTGCAGGGAGTGGGGCGTTATCAGCTGTATTGCCATCATTGTAGCTCCCATATGCTACTTTATCAACAAGCAGCTCGCCACAAATTAGCCTTATCTTATCCCCCTGGTTGTCTAGGATAGCAAGGTTTGAGACAATCCCGAAAGATTTTGCCGCAATTATTCCCGTCAATGGTACTATGAAATCACCGTTCTCAGTGAGATAGCAGTTGTTCACATTCACATCACTTGTGAGCGGGTTGTAGATTTCTATCCATTCCTTGGCCACTACTAATGGCTGCGGCAGGAACTCGTTTATCACGATGTTTTGGACATTGTTGATTGTGATTGTGCGGGTTTCTGTGTCAGAGTCTCTGTGTGAGTCGTTTACATAAAATAGGACTGTGTGCTGCCCGGCGCTCTCGTAGTCAACCTTCCATACTGCACTTGTTGTGTCAGATATCTTATTTCCATCAAGCAATATCTTTGTTGTATCAATATCCCCCTCTGCATCTGTGACCGTGAATGTCAAGTTAATTGATGAACCCTCATTGGCGCTTGTTGGTGCTGTTACTGTGCCAATAACCGGTGGCTTCGATGCATATGTTATCTCCAGCATTGGCTGGCTTGAGGGGTTCTCCCGCGCGAAGAAAATCTTATAGTTCTCCTGCAGAACCTCGTTGTTTGATTTCAAAGCAACAGAGAGTGTATTATCGCTGGCAGCCAGGCTCTGCCTCACGTATGATGTGAGATTAAACCTAACTGGACCGGTGCCAGTGGCAATGCTCTGTGAAACCAGAACAGTTGGATCAATAAGTGGGGCATTGCTCCATAAAATCCCTGTCTCGGTCCATGAATCATCAGTAACCTTGTGTGCCTCAACCAGCGTTGTGCCTGAGCCCCCAACCTCACTTAGCACCAGGTCAACATCACTGAAGTCGAGGCTTGCCAGCTGTGTTATGTCAAACTTGAGATAGCTGCGCATGGCGTAGCTTGTGTACTTCCCCACCTTGAGTTGGAATGAAGTGCCATAGTTTGTGGCAGCATGGTCGCTGTCCTCAATCCTGGCATCTGCATTTGGTAATATGGTTAGTGTTGCAGCAGCGCTAAGGCTGGTGCAGACAATACACATTACCAGGCAGATGAGTATTAACTGCTTCATTTTTATGGGGTGTACTCCCAGGTTGTTGCCTGTGATGACTTGAACACGTAGCCGTGGCCAGGTGTGAGATCAAACATTGTTGTGCATGCCCACCAGTTGTGCTCTGCGTAATACGTGGCAATGTTATAGATGTCCGGCGCCACATAGTTGAAGACCTCTCCAATCGGTGAACCTTGGGCAATTGCTGCTGATAATGCTCGTGTGTTCAGTGAGGTCCAGCCGACAAAGTTAACGCCTGCCTTAATCTGAACTGTTTGCGGGGCGCTGGTTGGCCTGCCCACCATGGTGAACACATAAACATTGTCTGTCTTGAGGAAATAACCCTCATTGTTCTTCATCTCAAAAGGCTGTACCCATGCCCCTGAGCTGAATGTGGCTGTCTCGTAGCCTGATGCCCCGTTTCTGATTACTTCCTTAACTGGGTAAAAGCTTGAATCCTGGTGCATCACTGCAGCCATTGATGTGTCAAATGGCACCAATGGGAGTGAGATGAGGTTTGAGCCTGACGCAAGGTTGATATCGAATTTCCCAACAATGTTGGTATTCTTCTCCTCGTTGCCACCTGCATCTGCCGCCCTAACCACATAGAAGCGCTGTTGCGCGTCCTGTGCAGTTGCGTCCTCCCAGAATACGCTCTGGGTGGTTGCAGTCGGGGTGTTGAAGTTAAATCCAGATGGGGTTCCTGATATATAGATATTATAATGGTCCACTGGCTCTCCGGTTGGAGCTGCCCAGTCCAGGCGGATGTGCCTGTTGGCATTGATAACTGAAGCAATCAGGTTCAATGGCGCGCCTGGGGCTGTGAAATCCTTGGTTGTGAAGTCCTTCACGGCAGAGTCTGCGCAGTTGCTGTACTGGTCGCAGACATGGACCTTATAATAGTATTTAGTATGGTCTGTAAGTCCAGTTAACAGGAAAACATGGCTCGCAGCAAAGTTTGTGAATTCCTTTGTCTGAGTCAAAGAGCCAGATGATGTTCCGTAGAACAGCTTTGCACTGGCTGGCTCGTTTGTGCTGACTGTGATGTCAGCCTCCTTATCAGTCAGCCTTGTCACATCAAGGAGAGTTATCGCTGGTGGCGTCAAGTCCTTGGTTGTGAAGTCCCCCTGTGCCGAGGTTGTACAGTAGTTATCTGCATTGCATGAGGTGACTGTGAAATAGTATTTTGTGAGCGGGCTCAGCCCAGTCAGGGTAACGCTGTGTGATGTTACCTGGCCAGCGGCAGATGCGGTCTTGCCAAGAGCAGTGGTTGTGCCGTAGTTGACAACTGAGGATGATACTTTGTCTGTTGTCCATGCGACCCGGGCACTGGTCTCGGTGATTGTGTCAACGACAACATTCCCGAGTATAACGGGTGGGGCTGTGTCTGTGAGCAGCCATAT
This sequence comes from uncultured Candidatus Woesearchaeota archaeon, assembly GCA_903915225.1. Lineage (GTDB taxonomy): Archaea > Nanobdellota > Nanobdellia > Woesearchaeales > B29-G15 > B29-G15. The sequence goes on along the minus strand of CAIWSB010000008.1, from coordinate 5,148 downwards.
TACTGTGTTTTCAAACAGTGTCTTTGCAGCAGGTGTCCAGTAGGCTGTTTCGGAAATGCCGAAGAATGCGCCTTTCTCGTTCGCATAAACCCCGTCCCTGAGCTTTGCGCCCTTCTCTGCTGTGGCAATCACTGCGTCAAGTGAATTTATTATTGTTGATACAACAGATGTTAAGCCAGTGGCCTTGTCAAACCTGTAGAGGTAGTTGACTGGCACGTTTACACCGTCACCAACATATTTAGCACTGGTGTATACTGTGACATTCTGTCCAAGCCCCTGTGTGATTATGTGCCCCGGCTTTTGATTTAAGAGGATAATTGGCTGGGAGCTGGCATACTGGGAGCCTTGCTTTGCCCAGTGGAAGTCATTGAGGTTCCAGGTATTGAGTATGAGGCATTTCTTCTGGTTGACTGGCACGTCGCCAGGGTTTGTAAAAATCTCATCGTTGACCATGAGGAAAAGGTAGCTGTCCCAGTTAACGCCTGCTAGCTGCGAGGTCTTGAGGAGGGTTACTGTGAAACCCATGTCCTCAAGGGTGTCAACCATTATCTGGTCTGCGTAGTAGGTGTTCTTTACAACATATGCCACGCTGCCTGTCTGATAGGCGCTGGCGATGTTTATGCAGAGCAGTAGTGCGAATAAAAACAAGACGAGTTTTTTGGCTGCCATTTTACCATACCTTCCTTAATATTATGATTGTGATGATTCCACCGATGATGAACACAGCCAGGATGATTGCAACTGCAATAAACGCAGGGGATAGTCCCTTCTTGCCGCCCGTTGTTGGGATTGTAGTTGGTGTTACTGTTGGTGCTGGTGTTGTGGGTGTGTTGTTGTCAGGTGTTACGGTTGTAGGGGTTGTGTTATTGCCTGGCGTAGTTGTCGGGGTTGTGGTCTCGTTCCCCTCTGTGCCATCTCCGGTGTAGCCTGTGGTGATTACGACAACACTTGCAGTCAGCCCCACTGGTGAATCCTTGACAGCAATGTCATTTGGTTTGAATAGCACGTAGATTTTGATGTCATAGTAGCCCTCCTCATTGAGGGTGACTGTGAATGGGGCGTCAATCTCTCCGTTCTTGTCCAGGGCATACTCTTTCTTTGGGAAGGAAATTATCTTGGAGTATTTATCATCAACAGAAAGGATGACGACAACAGGATACTCATTGGCATTCTTGAGTAAGATTGAGCGGTCAATCTTGGTTTCCTGGCCAGGCGTTATATCCGGCCTGAGTATAACTCTGGAATTTCCTATTGTTGCTGATAGTGCAAATGCACCATTTAGCAATACCAAAAATAAAGCTATAAGTACGACTGATTTGAGTAGTTTCACGTTAACCCCCCCATCACTTTTTGAGTAGCACTGAAAAATAACTACTGGACAGGTGTAGATAAAGATGATTTAAAAGCATTGTTGTCCCAAAAAATATAGGATTACAGAGGGAGACATGTTATTACCGAATTGGAACTAAACAATAAAAATAAAGGGTTAAATCACTTCCACCCGTCGAACGCTGGTGCCGATGTTTCCTGCAAAATCCTCTGCATAGAAAGTGATGAGCTGGTTGCCTGCTGCAATGGCTTGCCTGCCATTGTAATACTGGCAACTTGCGCATAGTGTCTTTTCTATTGTCCCCACCTTGTAGCTAAGTCTCTTGAGCCGCTCATTTGCGCCAAGAACAAACTCAACATTCCTGCGATACAAACTGCCTTCTTCCGGCTTCATCACAGTGATTATTGGCTCAGTTGAATCAACTTTTACTTTTACTGTATTTGAGCGGGCCATGTTGCCTGCTGCGTCTATCAGCTCGAAATAATAGCTTATTACGCTTCCTTCAATCAATGATTCAACAAAGCTACACTCCCCGGAATTGCAGCTCCCGCTGGTATCGCTGTTGCTTCCGAAGAAGAGCGTTACAAGCTTCAGGTTGGGCTCAGTATATTTCACCTTGAATTCCCCTTTAGCATAGTTTTTTGGCTCAACTCCAAGAATCCTTGGCCTGATGGTGTCAACTGTGAATGCGCTGGTGGCATAATATTTATTGTTTAAGCCATCTGTGGCAACCACACTGAATGTATGCTTGCCATCGCTGAATGCCTTGTAGCCCTGGTAGCTGGTGCATTTGCTGCACAGCCTTTGCGGGCGCTGGGTATCCAGGGCATACTCCATGGTTGCCAGTCCGCCACTGAATTCTATGTCCAGCCAGACCCTGCCCGTTCCGTAAATGCCTTGAGGCTTGTCAATGAAAAGGATTGGCCCTGGCTGCACTCCTGAAGCCCTGATTGCATTCAAAACAAAAAATACTCCTAGAACTAATACTATACCTACAATTACTCTTTTTTCCAACTAAATCACCTTTTTTTACTCGAGTTGATGATAATAATTTATTTTGAAAGTATTATGCGAGGGATAATCTCCTTATGTCACAGTTACTGTTTCAATTTTTGTGTTTGAATTCCCCGCGAAGTCCTCTGCCTTTAGCGTAATTGTGTAAGTGCCTGGTGCAAAGGATTGCTTGATGTTGTATGCATTGCAGCCCACGCAGAGGAGTTTATCCCCGGCGCCGGCATTGTAGCTCAGCTTGCTAACCTTCTCGCTGAGGAGGATTTTGAAATCAATACCCCCTCTGGATGGAGTAAGGGATGCAACTGGGAATGTGGGCTTGACTGTATCCACTGTAACACGTTTCTTGCTGGATGTTGCAATGTTTCCAGCTGTGTCTTTTAGCTCAAAGTAATAATCAAAGCTGTTTCCGTTGGTTACGGGTGGACTGAATTTGCAGGTCTGGCTTGTTCCTTTGGTACATGGCTGTTCCATCTGGCTGCTGCCATAATGGAGGATTGCCGTGGCCAGGTCAGTGGCTGTGTACTGCACCTCAAATGTTCCTGCAGTGTACCCATTTGTTGGGGAAACCGAAATTATCACTGGCTTTGTTGTGTCAATCGTGAATGTCACTGTTTTTTCATCTGCCGGGTTCCCCGCCTTATCTGTGGATTTGAAGGTGAGTTTGTGTTCACCATCACTGAAACTCCTGGCGCCGTTGAAGCCGTCGCAGAACGTGCAGAGGTTGACTGTCCTGCCGTTGTCTGTGTACGCCAGGCTTGCTGCCTCGCTTAGCGATATTCCTAGGTTCACTGATGCTTTGTTGAACAGGCTCACGGTTGGAGAGCTGATTGTTATCACCGGCTTTGTGCTGTCAATGTTTACCAGTTTTTTGCTGGAAAGAACTGGTGTGTTAACACCATCCTGGAGCTCGAACCAGTATTGGATTGTTTTACCATCCTGGGCCTTCATGGACACCTCATTTGAACACTCCTGGTTCCTTCCCGATGTGCAGCCTGTAAACTCAGTTGTCTGCTCTGGGCCTAGCGGTGAGTAAACCCTCCAATGGAGAATCACTTTCTTTAGGTTGTCCTCAGTGTAACGGACTGTGAAAACTGAGCCTTGGATTGTGACTCCGTTGTCTGGGAGCGTCTTTTGTATCTGCGGTGGGTGGGAGTCAATGAAGAAGCTAACAGCTGCTGTACCTGGATTGCCGGCATAATCCTCTGCAGTCACCGTAAGGGTGTTGGTGCCCTCATCAAATACAAGGGTATTGCCTGTCAGGTCACAGTTTGTGCAGAGTGTGAATGTCCTGCCCGTGGCGGTGCTTCCTCTGATTTTTTTTACCATCTCATTGGTCTCAACAATAACCTTCTGGGTGCGGGTAATCTTATCAAAAATTGTTGGTGCGAGTATGTTCACTGCTGGTTTTGTTGTGTCAACTGTGAACTGCCACTCCAATGTTGAAGGGTTGCGAAGAGTGTCATTCATCTGAACCTTAAGATTGTGCTTGCCTTCTGCCAAATCTGTTGTTGGTGTGTATTTCACAGATGCCGGGGTGAATTTTATATCTGTTGCCGTAACAACGGGAGCCACTTTTGTCCCATCGACATAAAGCCTCGCGCTGGTCATGTCCAGGCCAACTCCACGGTCGTTAATTGCTGTCTCAATTTGCTGCCTTTTATCTCCTGTGATCGCATTTGCCAATGGCTTCACTATGCGGATATTTGGACCGGTCCAGTCAAGGGAGAAAAGCCGCATGGCTGTAGTGCCTGTGGCACCCCACTTGTCCGTTGCACTAGCATGGATTTCACAGTAGTCATAACCCTCTGCGGGGCAGTCTATTATGACTGCGGAATTGCAAGTTCTTGGAGTAGAGAGAGTTGTTTCATCCCATCTGTCTGGGCGCTTGACCCATACGCTGTACTCACAGGTAAACGTATCGTCGTCTGCATCAGAGTCTATCAATGTGACTGCAAATGGCCCATTGTGCCAACTGTTTGCTTCTGGAGCAGTTATTTCTGTTATTGGGGGGCTGTTGGGGTCAACGCAGTCGGCTTTTCCATTCTGATTCGTATCAGGGAAGCCTTCATCTTTTTGGCCATTGCAGTTATCGTCAATGCCGTTACAAACCTCTATCACCCCAGGATTTACTGCCGGGTTGTTGTCGTTACAGTCTAAATTATTGGAAACATATCCACTTGGAGCAGAACAGGATTGGGTGGTCACAAGGGGGCCACCGTAACCGTCACCATCGCCGTCTTTGTAGAACGTGGTCTTTACGCCTTCATCAACTTGGCCATCACAGTTATCATCTATGCCATTGCAGATCTCGGTAGTAGGGGTTCCAGGTGTGCAAGAATCTACAACTGAACCGGATATGCAGGAAGTTGAGCCGGTGTTAGCACAAGCACCTACTCCACAAGATGTTGGGAGAGGTACATATTGATCATCCACAAGTCCGTTGCAGTCATCGTCAATGCCGTTGCAGATCTCTTGGCTAGGAGTTCCGGCTGTGGCTGAACATGCTCCATATTCGCTCCATCCAGAAATGCCATTACAGGTTTTGACTTGGGTTCCCGTGCTTGCACAAGCTCCTATACCTACTGTACATGATTGAGTTGGGACTGTTAAACCATCATCCACAAGCCCATTGCAGTTATCATCTATGCCGTTGCAGATCTCTTGGCCAGGAGTGCCGGCTGTGGCTGAACATGCTCCATATTCGCTCCATCCAGAAACGCCATCACAAGTTTTGGATTGGGTTCCCGTGCTTGCACAAGCCCCTATACCTACTGTACAAGATTGGGTTGGGGCTGTTAAACCAT
>CAIWSB010000007.1 GCA_903915225.1 uncultured Candidatus Woesearchaeota archaeon | reverse complement strand
TATCTTCATTACCATTTTTCTTTACGCATTTTAGTATATCTACATGGTCAATGTGGTTGTTGAGCGAGACAATTGAGGCCGCGGTGAGATATGGCGGTCTGTCTTTCACTCTCCTATTATTAATCTCAATCAGGGCCTTAATTGCCTTCTCCAAAGTCCCATTAACACCCCGCATATGGTCATGCTTCTCGGGTATAAGAGAATCAATTGAAATCCCCAAATGTTCAAGATTGCTTTCAAAAATCCCATCTATTAAATTGTGCGATAAGAGTGTGCCGTTGCTGTTGATTGAAGTGTAAACCCCTAGCCCATATGCAAATTTAACAATTTCATGAATGTCATTCCTTAGATATGGTTCACCACCTGAAATCGAGAGAATGAATTTGTGGTTCAACCACTTGTGAACATCATTTATGCTTTTCTTTAATTGTTCGGTGCCAATTAGGTTTGGGTTGCTGGGGTTCTGCCAGAAAGAGCACATCTTGCACCTCAAATTGCACTGATTGGTGACAGTAATGTCCACGCCAGATATCCTATTCGGGATTCCCACAGGAATTTCAAAATAGAGATTTAATATTTAACCTTTCCCATAGAATTTATTAATCCCGCCAGCTTCCCCAAGCCGATGAAATGGCAACCCTGGGCGTTCTTAGCCTTATTAACTATTTTTGCCTTTGCCAAACTCCCAACTCTCGACACGCCGTTCTTCCACGATGAAATTACTCTTATTGATACAGCCCCGAATCTTGCTCTTGGGGATTTGAACCTGGCTCGAAGCACGCCTTATGCAGGGCATCCTCCTTTAATTGAACTGTTCTTCTCCATATTCTCATTGATGTTGCCTCTTTCCAGGACAGTGCCGCACATGATATCGCTTGTAAGCGCCCTGGCAGCCTTAATTTTCACCTACTTAATCATTAGAAAAATTGCCCGAAAGCCGTTCCCTTTGCTAATTACCATTCTTTTGGCCGTAACACCCATGTTCTTTGCCCAGGCAGGTATACTGAACCTTGATATGCCTGTTACCGCCTTGATTCTGGGGGCATTCTATTTTTATCTCAAACAGCAGAAGGCTTTTTTTGTTTTTTTCTCAACCCTGGCTGTGCTGGCAAAGGAGCCCGCAGCGCTAATTGTCTTGGTTATTGTTTTGTTCGACTTCATAACCACTAATTTAAGGAAACCAATTCAGTACCTTAGAGACAAATATTACTATTCGGTACCTTTCCTTATATTAATTGCATGGTGGCTCTTTTGTAAATTTAATTTCGGCTGGTTCATCTGGTCACAGCATGCGGGGTTTTTCTTAAAGAACATCCAGGGAGGATTAGCGGTGGTATTCTTTTTCATTTTTATAGAGAGTTTTGGATTCTTCACACTCCCTTTTTTGGCAAGTGGGCATTTCACAAAAAAGGAAAAACGATTATTACCACTAATCACCGCAATTGTTCTTATACCAAGCCTCTTCTTTGCATCAATTTTAATGAAAAGATACCTAGTTTTAGTTGTTCCATTCATCTACATACTCATTGCCCTAATTCTATCGAGGCATAAATACACCCCTTTTTTCGTGATTGCAGCAATAGCCTTACTACTTATCCAGATAGTCCCAAATGCCCGCGTTGTTGATAACTTTGATGGCACAGACATGAATTACCTTAAGATTGTGGCCCTCCATAAACAAGGTTTTAGCTATCTCGACAAGAAATTTCCCAATTCCACTATTCTAACTTATTGGCCTTACTATTATCAGTGTTGTGTCCCCTATTATGGCTATTCAAATCAAAGCAGGGGTGTGCTTATCGCTGAATACGCCTATAACCTCTCCAATGAACAGCTTCCGGAGATAGCACTTGTTTCTTACACCAAATTGACGTCAAGAATTGAGAGCCATGTTGAATTTATTAGAAAGCGCTATCAAAAGGTATATTCCCTAGAGGGGTATGGGAATGTTTTTGAAATCTATAAGAAAGCATCTGAATAAATTTTAAATACTTGCATATGGGGAGACTCCAGTGAAAAATAAAGGGTTTTGGTCAATTGCCGGATTGTACTTAGCTCTCTCAATTCTTCTCATATTGCTCACCCCGCTGGCAACTGATTTTAACACTTACTCACACTACCTAATTTCAAGAGAAGCCGCAAAATACCCGGATTATTTCCTCAATGGTTGGGGAAAGCCGCTATTCACATTAATAACATTTCCAGGTGCCATCTTGGGATTTTTTTGGTATAGGCTATCAACAGTTTTGCTGGGTCTGGCCACGCTATGGTTTATTTATGCCACGTCAATTAAACTTAAACTGAAGAGGCCTCTTATTCCAGTTATCCTTGCAGCATTTTCAACATCCCTATTTGTTGTGAATCTTGATGGATTAACTGAGTCTCTTGCAGCACTAATCCTAATTTCTTCGATTTATTTCTTTGTGAAAGGTAACTACTCTGTCTCTTCTTTGATTATCTCCCTAATCATTCTAGTTAGGGCAGAAGGGGTAATCTTTCTTTTAATCTGGGGGATTCTCCTGCTCACCAAAAAGAAATTAAAACAAATCCCTTTGCTGGCAGCAGGGGGCCTTGTTTACATCATATTGGCTGCTCTGCTGGTCCAAGACCCTATATACTATGTCCACACCACAACCTACATGAACTCACCAGAAAGTTCAGGAATTTATCCACGAGAGAATTTCTTTTTTTATATCGCAAATCTAATTGTCTTTCTGGGTCCTGCTCTTTTTTTCTGCTTCCAGCCGGCAATACGCCTATCAAAGAAACTGTATATCCTTTTTCTTCCG
>CAIWSB010000006.1 GCA_903915225.1 uncultured Candidatus Woesearchaeota archaeon | reverse complement strand
CCCAGCTTGGATGAACAAGTTTCGCTATCCCCGTCGCCACCACTCCAATAAGCAGCGAATAAAACATTTTAATTGTGTTATTCATTTTTGTTCACCTTTTCTTTTCAATAAGATTATATTCAAAATTAAGCCAATAACAGCAACCCCTGCTATTAAATAATTATAAAATAAAATATTACTTTGGGGTGCGTTTTTAAGATTCATAATCATATTTATCAAACTATAAACTCCTCCCCCTATCCAAAAACCTATTCCAATATAATTATAAATTTTCTTTACCATTTTCTTAAGATACCCTACCATTTAGGGTGTATCTCATTTTATCGCGCATCCTCCAGATGGGAGGACTTTTATGAAGTCATCAAGGTCCCCTCCATTGAGGCGCTTCTTCATGAACTTTGCAATTGATGAGTTCTTCTCCTTACCCGGAATTATCTCAACTGCTGCTTCGCAGTTGGCTTTCACTGCCCATAATGGAGCGCACATTGCACGGCCATCCTTCAGTACTCCAACTGCAAGCCCCAGCTTCACTGGGATGAGTTCCTTTTTTCCATAAATCATGAATGCGCCTTTTGTGAGATATTCTCCAGCCTGGGCTTTCTTTGAGACCTGCTCTGGCTTGACCTGGAAAACCTCGCAGTTTGACTGGCCCTGCGCCCATGCTGATGAGAATGACGCAGTGGCTGTCGCTGCCTCAATCCTTGTGGCATCATCAAGCTCGCCCGGGACAACGCAATAGGGGGATTTTGCAGACTCAGTGTGGAAAACAGCGTCATTTGGCTCTGTGTGCTTCTTGATAATGATTTCATTCGTTGTTGCATCTCGCCCCAGCAGCACAAGCTTGCCTTTTGAGCTGATGAACCAGCGGAACTTCTCATACCATTCGTGCTTTATTTTTGCTTTGGCTTCAATGCGTTTCTTTTCCTCTTCAGCCTTTAGCTTGTTTAGCTCCATCTTGGATTTAGTATCTTCCAGGGCTTCACGGGCACCTTCGAGCTTGCGCTTGGCCTTCTTGGCTTCCTCAAAGTAGGCTGAGGCGTTCTGCTCTATTCCCTTGCGAAGGTTAATGACTACTTCCATTGAAATTGATGGGAGGAGGAGTGTATTTAAATGTATTGCTGGATGAATTGGTCAAACTTGATGTGCAAACAATTCACTCAAACCTTACATTCTGGTACTTAATGACCCCATCGCCAACTGTCACAATGCCCATACGGCCTTCTGCCAGTGCGCCGGAGTTGTAGAATAGCTCTGTAACGAAAGAATTCTCAGCCACATGGCATCCCTTTGTATCATTAGCTCTGCCACCACTCTCATGGAAGTGCCCGCTCAGGGCCTTGTTGATTCCCAATTTCTCATAAATCCGCTTCAACCCCTCATTACCGGAATTTGCAGTTTTAAGCTCAAACCCCTTTTTCTTTGCAGCTGCAACCACATCCACATCTGTTCCATATTTCTGTCTAAGGTGGGCTTCCAGCTCGACTCCAGGCACAATGCCCTGTGCACTCATACCGAAATAAGCCATGTCAACTGCCTCGTTCAGGTTGTCAAACCTCCTTGGCACATGACAAATAACAATTGTATGGTCTGGGTCTGAAACTTGCCTCTCCAAATCCTGGATGTCCTGGTAATGGACAAGTCCTCTTACTAATCCTGAGCTAAATGCAATTGTGTGGTTCTGGAAGCCCTCAAAAGGAACTTCCCTATCTATCAGTTTTAAAAAACTCCCTGTCTTGTGTTTGCCATCAATTAAAAAAAATTCCGCTCCGCGGGCAATTCCATCTGAGCCTGGAAGAAAAACCAGCTTGTGGCCCTGCTGCTGCACTTCCGGTGTTCGCAGGGCGTCAATAATATTTGGATATGCCTTTGAGAAATGCTCAATCACAGGCATGTATGCCATAAATGATTCGTGGCTTCCTGGCTGGACAAATGCCTCAATGCCAGATTTGCCGATGGCATCAAGAATAAATGCAATATACTGCTGGGACTGCTCAACTGTTTCCTGCAAGTCCCCGATGTCCCCATTAACCAGAAGCTTGCTGATACCTGCCTCTTTCAGCTCCTCTAAAGCCTTGACAATTATTCTGGGGTCATTATGGATATCTGAGATTACTCCATATGTGATTTCCTTGGTCATAGATAATGGAATTGTTGGTTTTTTATAAATCTATTGGTTTTTTACTACTTGTTAATAATAAAATAAGAAAGGTTTTTAAATTGCCACAAGTTCCCAAATGTATGACGCTAACCGACTTTGTCAATGAGCTGTACGTTGGGTTGGCAGGTAACAGGGTTGACCTTGTTGGAAAAATCGGATTCGCCGGCTGCATATGCGGAGCAGCTATCACTGGATTCCCTGAATGGATTCTTCCACTTCCCTTATTTGCAGGTATTATGGCTTATTCATATTTCGGTATGTCAACGCTTAAATATTATAAAAGGACCGCAACCCATATAAAAAAATTCGGAGAACTGGATCGCAGGTTTGCCGAGACATTAATCAAAGAGACAGAGAATCAGAAGTTCACGGGTTATTGCCAGCTGCAGGGCATGTATCTTGCTGCAACGAGATATGGCCAATTGGATGCTTTCTATAAAGCCAAATCAGCTATCTCGAATAATGTAATTCCAAATTTCTAGGATTCGCACGGCCCAGTGACTGTGGCAGAAATCGGGTAATCCTTACAGAGGGTTGTGCCCGGCAAGTGGAAAAAATACGGGAAAATTTTATAGTTTGGTCAAGAAACCAAATTATTATTCTGGGTAATAGGGTAAAAAACATCACAAGTTTTTTAAACGGCATGAAATAAGCCGGCTCCTTACATTAATTAATGGATTCAAGGGGTTGAGATGACCTTTTATGTATGTTGAAGATGGTAGAGTTATATCCTATCAAAACTGGAAAATAATCCTTAATTGCATCACTACTTCTCTCTTGAAGATTTATTTTATTGGTGCATGATGATGATTCTCCTATTTGACATATTAATGATAATTCTACTATTATTAATTGTTACCCTGCTAGTCAAACCCCTGGGGAATTATATGGCAAAGGTTTTCCAGGGGAAGCCTGTGTTCCTGAGCCGCTTCCTAAGGCCGGTTGAACTCCTAATTTACAGGGTGAGCGGAATTAAGCCCGATGTGGAAACAGGGTGGAAACGTTATGCCATCTCAATGCTGCTGTTCAACTTTATCGGCTTCTTAATTCTTTTTGCAATCCTGATTTTCCAGGGATTTCTGCCACTAAACCCGCAGCGATTCCCGGGATTTAGATGGGATTTAGCATTCAACACTGCAGTGAGCTTTGTCACAAACACCAATTGGCAGGCTTATGCCGGTGAAACAGCAGCCAGCTACTTCACACAGGTCGTGGGGCTGGCTGTCCAAAACTTCTTTTCAGCAGCCACGGGGATTTGCATACTAATAGCCCTAATCAGAGGGTTTGCGCATAAATCTTCCAAGCACCTTGGGAATTTTTGGGTTGACATGACCAGGAGCATCCTCTACGTACTCCTCCCCATATGTCTAATCCTCTCACTTGTTCTCGTATCACAAGGGGTGATCCAAAACTTCAGCCCTTATGTCCATTCATCCCTAATTGACCCATACCACACAGCTGAGGATAAAACAATTTCAGAGCAGGTTATTCCGATGGGTCCAATTGCCTCTCAAGAAGCCATAAAAGAGCTAGGGACTAACGGCGGAGGCTTCCTGAATGCGAACTCTGCCCACCCATTTGAGAACCCAACCCCATTATCCAACTTCCTTGAGATACTGGCGATACTGTTAATACCTGCTGCGCTGACCTATTTATTTGGCAGCATGGTTGGGGACACCCGGCAGGGATGGGCCATCTATTGGGCAATGATGGTAATATTTGTAATTTCCCTAGGAGTGATGTTCTGGGCTGAAACAAAAGGGAACCCGTATGTGCAGGTTCCAGGCGTAACCGGTCAGTATATGGAAGGAAAAGAGGTTCGTTTTGGTATTGGAGGCTCCGCACTTTTTGCAACATCAACAACTGCAGTCTCATGCGGGGCAGTGAATTCTATGCATGATTCGATGACGCCTATCGGCGGCATGGTCACTATGGTTCTTATCTCTCTGGGGGAAGTGGTTTTCGGGGGGATTGGATCTGGCCTTTACACAATGCTGGCATTTGTAGTAATTGCGGTTTTCGTTGCCGGGCTTATGATTGGCAGGATCCCGGAGTACCTGGGGAAGAAAATAGAACCAATTGGGATGTGGATGTCAGTCCTCATTGTGCTCACCCCATCACTACTCGTTCTAATCTTTTTCACCATTGCACTCATCACCCCTTCAGCTGTGGCCTCCATTCTCAATTCTGGGCCACATGGCCTAAGTGAGATATTATATGCCTCCTTATCAATGTCAAATAATAATGGCAGCGCATTTGCGGGGTTGAACGCTAATATCCCTTTTTTTAATATTCTCGGCGCGATTGTGATGCTCATAGGTAGGTTTATCCCGGCAATCTGTGCACTGGCGATGGCAGGCTCACTGGCAAACAAGCACATCACTCCACCCAGCGCCGGGACATTGAAAACCTACAGCCTCACATTTGTGATTTGGCTCATTTTTGTGATTATCATTGTTGGAGCTCTCTCATTTTTCCCGGCATTTTTTGCAGGGCCAATAATAGAGCAACTCAAGATGCTTGCCGGTGGCGGTTAGGATGCCAAAGAACCATAATAACAAGCTGCTTACGCCTGAATTGCTGAAATCAGCAGTGATTGACTCATTTAAAAAGTTGGATCCTTTCAAGCTATGGAAGAACCCGGTCATGCTCCTTGTCGAACTCGGAGCAGCCATCACCTCACTTGTTGCATTAGCAAGTGTAATAATTAAATCTGGTGAGCCTGCATGGTTCCCGGGACTTGTATCATTCTGGCTTTGGATTACAGTGCTTTTCGCCAACTTCGCTGAGGCAATTGCAGAAAGGCGCGGCAAGGCCAGGGCAGAATCATTGACTAAGACCCGCTCAGATATAAACGCCAAATTGTTGGCTAATCCTGAGTTTGAGAGCAGCTTTGAGGTTGTAAAATCAGGAGAGTTGCGCAAAGGGGACTTTGTGCTGGTTAAGGCAGGCGAGCTTATCCCAGGCGATGGTGAAATAATAAAGGGCGCTGCACTTGTCAATGAGGCGGTCATCACCGGCGAATCTGCACCAGTTCTTCGGGAGTCGGGGGGTGACAGGAGTGCAGTCACTGGCGGAACAAAAGTCATTTCTGACCAGATAGTCGTCCGAATCACTGCAGACCCAGGCGAGGCTTTTTTGGACAAGATAATCACAATGATTGAAGGCGCAAAGCGCCGCAAGACACCCAATGAGATAGCTCTTGATATTCTCATCATTGCTCTGACTATCCTTTTTGTCTTCGTGGTCATCAATCTTTATCCAATCTCCCTTTATAGTATTCATTCTGAAGGGAAAGGCTCGCCAATAAGCATCACCTCACTTATCGCACTTTTTGTCTGCCTCGCACCTACCACAATAGCTGCGCTTCTGTCAGCCATTGCAATCTCCGGGATGGACCGCCTTTTCAGGAAGAATGTAGTGGCGCTTTCAGGCAAGGCGATTGAGGCGGCGGGTGATGTTGACATACTGCTCCTAGATAAGACCGGGACAATCACACTGGGGAACAGGCAGGCAGTGGAGCTAATCCCACTCAAGCCCTTCACTGCAAAAGAGGTCGCTGAGGCAGCCTTAAACGCGTCACTCGCAGATGAGACCCCAGAAGGAAGAAGCATCACTATCCTTGTTAAGCAAAGATTCGGGATGTACATGAAAACCATGCCCTCAAAGGAGAAGACTATTCCTTTCTCTGCACAAACAAGGGTTAGCGGAGCAGAGATAGAGGGGCATCTCTATCTCAAAGGAGCCTCAGATGCCATTATTGAGCAATCCAAAAAGAAAGGGTGCTCAATTCCAGATGAGATAAATGAGCACGTTTCAAGAATCGCAAAGAATGGTGGTACACCATTATTGGTCAGCAAGGATCATGTTCCTATTGGGGTGATTCACCTGAAAGACATTATCAAAGAGGGCATCGCTGAGCGTTTGAAAAAACTAAGGCTAATAGGCATCAAGTCGATCATGATAACAGGGGATAACCCTCTCACTGCTGCAGCCATCGCTGCGGAAGCCGGCACAGATGATTTTCTGGCCCAGGCAAAACCTGAAGATAAACTTCGGCTAATCAGGGAATATCAAGAAAAAGGACTGATGGTGGCGATGATTGGTGACGGGACTAATGACGCCCCAGCTCTTGCGCAGGCAGATGTGGCAGTTGCCATGCAGACTGGGACGCAGGCTGCCAGGGAGGCGGCGAACATTATCGACCTCGACAGCAATCCCACCAAGCTCATCGACATAGTTGAGACAGGAAAGCTTATGCTGATGACCCGCGGCTCTCTCACTACGTTCAGCATCGCCAATGACATCTCAAAGTATTTTGCAATTATCCCAGCAGCAATGAGTTCGGTCTATCCTCAGCTTGTTGCATTAAACATTATGCATCTCTCAAGCCCCCATACGGCCATACTATCTGCGGTGATATTTAATGCAATTATCATACCCCTATTGATACCTTTGGCCTTGAAGGGGGTAAAGTATAGGATACTACCTGCAGACAAGTTGTTGGCATACAACCTATTTGTCTATGGACTTGGCGGGGTTATTGTGCCTTTTATTGGAATAAAGCTGATTGATATGGGCTTAGCGTTATTTATCTAGGGAGGAAAAAATGGAAACGATTAGGACGGCGATTATCCTTTTTTTGATACTTGGACTACTTGTTGGGGCAGCCTACCCATTGGTGGTTACTGGCATTGCCCAGCTTGTTTTCCCAAGGCAGGCAGAAGGCAGTTTAGTTCATGACCAAAAAGGCCAGGTTATTGGGTCTGAACTGATAGGGCAGCCTTTCTCAGACCCCGCCTACTTTTGGCCGAGACCGTCAGCCACAGCGGAGTTTCCATATAATCCCATGGCATCAGGGGGATCAAACCTTGGACCCACAAACAACGAGCTTAAAGCTCAAATCATTGAGCGACAAAACTTCTTAATTGCTTCTGGAACCGGCAAGGAATTGCCTTCTGACCTCGTGATGGCCTCTGCCAGCGGCCTTGACCCGGACATAAGCGTGGAGGGGGCTTTGGCCCAGATACCAAGGATTGCAAAAGAGACAGGGATAGATGAAGGAAAGATTAAAGAACTTGTATTTGCTAATATAAAATACCCAACAATTTATATCATAGGTGGCGAACGGGTAAATGTTTTTTGGCTGAATATTGGGCTTAACCAAATGAGAAGGAATGAGAATGGCAGCTGAAGAAACAAAAAGACCAAAACCAGAAGTATTTCTCAAGAGGATAAAGGCTGAAGAGAAGAAAAAATCACGT
>CAIWSB010000005.1 GCA_903915225.1 uncultured Candidatus Woesearchaeota archaeon | reverse complement strand
TTTGGAGAAGGCAATTAAGGCCCTGATTGAGATTAATAAAAGGAGGGTGAAAAGCAAACCGCCATACCTCACCGCGGACTCCATTGTCTCGCTCTACAACCACATGGACCTTGTTGATATACTTAAATGGGTAAAGAAAAATGGTATTGAAGATATGGCAATACAGCCTATAAGCCAATTCTTCCCTCCAGAGAAATTCTGGTTTGATAACGAGCTTTGGCCGAAAACCAAGGAGGATATTGAGGCAATATGCGGGTCCCTGAAGGAGCTTTTAAAATTAAAGCGTGAGGGATTCCCTCTTTCTAACAGTGAGGAGCATATTCTTGCCATGATTGAATACTTCAAGAATATGAATATGTGGTGGACTACGGGCGAATTGCCAATTGAGGAAATATCTGACTTCTCTAAGGAAAACTGCAAGGTTGCCTATACAAGCCTTAACATCGACTTTGAAGGGAATATTAAAATCTGCGGATTAATGGGGTCAATTGGCAATATTAATGTAATATCTCCGGGAGAGGCATGGGAATCTGAGAGAGCTAAAATTGTAAGAAAAAAGATTCTTATCTGCAACAAGCCATGCAAGATTCTAAACTGCAATGTTATGCACAAGGATGAGAATCTTCTGTAGAACTATCTTCTGATGAGGGGGATTAAATCCTCACGGTTAATTGACTTCAGATAATCCACCAGCTCTTTCTCTGTGACAAAGGTATTGTCCAGGTTTATGCAGCTGCTGCACTTGGGGATTTTGTCTAGTTCGCCAGTTATATGCGCGAGCCTGATTTTTGTTGCCTTTTCATTGTTCCAGATTTTATCAAATGGCTCTTGGTTTATGTTGCCTAAGCAAAGCTCCAAAGCAACATCCTTACAACAGACAGTGACTCGGCCGTCTACGTGAATGACTGGGGCTTTGAAGGGGCCTCCGCATGGGTGCCTCATTTTTCCACCCCCAGTTCGTCAGCTGTTTCCTGGTGGAGCTGGTTGGCTTTGGCCTGCAGATCTGGTTTGGCAATTTCCTGTCTGATAAAGATGGTGTTCTGGCAGTGCTGGAAGTAATTCCTGGCTACTGAGAAAGGCAACCCTCGCTTTCTGAACTCATTGCTCCAAAATTCGATAAATTCCTTGCCATCCTGCTTGTTCTCTTCCATAGTTATGAATTGCAGCACCAATTTGAGATTGTCACTTGGAGTCTTTTTCCTAAAATTCAATGTCTTTTGGATATTCTCAATCAGAAGGGCGTAGTTACCTCCCCTCCTTATTTTACTGTAAACTTCCGGACTTGAAGCATCAATTGAGAAGTGGAGTGTGTTCTGTCCTTTGGATTCAAAAATCAACTTGAGGGTTTCACCACTTAATACTTGGCCGTTTGTGTGAATCATCCAGCCGTCGATGTTTTTCATGTGTTTGTTTAGATAATCAAGCATTTTGTTTATGTCTGGATTAATCATAGGCTCGCCAAGCCAGAAGAGAGAGATTATCCCTGCGTGGATGCTTGAGCTGTTTATTGAATCAATTATTGACTTGAATGATAAGAATGGGAGGAACCTGCCCTGGGTGCCATGGACTGGCTTTTCCGGGTTTAGGTGGCCGTGCCTTCTACGACCTTCTTCGCTCATGTCGCACATAACACACTTAAGGTTGCAGAAGTCTGCGAGCTCGATAAGTAAGGTATCGAGCGGGATTGGGTAGGTCATTGGACTTCAATAGCTTGGAGCTAATTTTAAATCTTTTTGTGTATTGTGAAATTTTCTCCCATAAAATAGACCGTTTTAACAGGGAAATAGTACTTTTTTAGGAAAGGATTATAGAGAGTGATAAATCGATCTTGCAAGGAAGATGATATGGCTACGTCTGGCAAGAATTCAATTTTTTCCAAAACACTAAATACTGGACGTTGGAATCTGGTATATCCCCACAATGGGGACTTTGCCTGCTCTGTGTGGGGCCAAGGGGAAAGTAAGGATTGGTTGGGGTATTCCCTATCCAGCTCTTCGAAGCCCATTTTATAAAAATGGATGGCATTGAGATAACCCATAGAAGTTTCACTGGGATCAAATATGTTCGGAAACAAAGATGTGATGGCTACAATGGTTAGAATGAGCCAAATGATGTAAAAAACCCAATGTTTAGGTATAGAGATTCCAAAAGCAATGTAAATAATTGGTATTAATGGGAGTAAATATCTTACTTTGAATATCAAACCACCAAATAATGCGCCCCCTATTGCGATTGCTAAAAGCAAAAGCACAACTGGACGGTTTTTCCTCCAGATTAAAAAAAAGGGTATAAGAATTAGCCTCCAGTTTTCAATAAAAACATAACGTATTGCTCCGTTAAAACCCTCCGGGTTTGTAAGGAGAAAAAATGCATGTACGGGTGAGATAAACCAGCCGTTTTTTGCCTTACAAAAAAAGAACCAGAGGAAAACCAATACAAATGGAATTGTCAAATACCATCTATTCTTAGCAAATGCAATGGGGTTTTGTAGGTTTGTGAGGAAAAGCCAGAGGATTGCAAGCGCTATCACAACGAGAGTTGTCTCCTTTGTCAGGCTGGAAAGCGAAGCGAAAAAACTGGCAAGGAACCATCTCTTGCATAGAAGAAAGTAAACAAAACCTAGTAACATGGCTGTTGCAGGCATATCCAGATTAAGAATTCCTGCCTGGGTGAAGAATAGAGGTGTAACTGCAACTAAGATGGTAGTGAGGAGAGCATTTGCTGGGCAGGAGAACTTCCGAACTATAAGGTAAGTAAAACACAGGGCGACTAGGGCGTAAGCTATGGAGAGGAGGTGCGGCACAGCCAATGACCAACCAAGTATGCCTATTAAAACCGTGAGGGCATAGTTAACCAAAGGAACATGCCCAACATAGGTGGAATTTTGAGCTATTATGCCTGTGTTTAGCAATCGAACAGACGCATCAACAAGTGAAAGTTCATCGTGAACAAGTGGCTCGGCTATGGTTGGGAGCTTAAATATTACAAAAGCAAGTAAAAGAAAGAATATTATTCTGTTGACTTGCATTGTTTTAGCTCACTTGGTGAAAACAACCTTGATTGGTGTTCTTGGGAGGTTCTTTTCTATTGGCTCCTCCAGGATTGCCAGTGTGCCATTCACTGCCGAGATGCTTAAAGTAACTGCTACCATTTTTTTAAGTTTTAAAAAGTCATCATTACTTAGCCTGAATTCAAACCTCTCTCCTTCCCCTGATTTGATTGGGTTAGTTTTAATTTCCCATGAAATGTGTTCCAATTGGATTTTTGCGGTTGCTGAGTCTTTTATGCCCGCAAGGTGCAGTGTCACGCTCATTGATTTGGCAAATTCGGGGATTTTAAGCTCGTATTTGAGTTCACCTGGAGCTATGAGTCCGATAAATTTGTAGCCTTTATTGAAATTATCCTCGTTTCCATAAAAGAAGCTGGGGGCCCCCAAAGAGGGCTCTCTTGTATTGTAGAATAGGACAAGCTCGGTCTTTGTCTCATGCCTTGCTAAGGGTGCGTGGAAATTTTGTGAGATAAACTGCTCAATCAGCTCGCTTCGGTTTATTGATTTAAGGTAATCAATAACCCATTCATCCTCCATCTCTGGGATTTTCCAGTGCTTCCTGCAGAAATAGCATTTCTTGTTTGGTGTGTCTTCTAGCCGGCCTAGCACGTGCTGTAGCCTTAGGTGGGTAGCTTTCTCATTGGTCCATACGGTTTCTAACGGTTGCTCGTTTATATTCCCTATTTTCAACTCAAAGAAGTTGTCATTGCAGCAGACTGTGACATCTCCATTATATGCCACAATGGGCATGCACCATACATACTTGCAGGGCTTGATTTTGTCAAGGTCGAAGTCAAGGTTCATTTCAGCGGCCATATTTTTCCCCCAGATAGTCTCTTCCTCTGAGATTATTAAAACTTTCGGAGTTGGGAGAGATGATTGCTAATAAAGCTCCTTTTTGGTTTGGTCAATTGCCTTTTTTCCGCTCTCCTTGAATCCGAGAAGGAAATCTCTGCTTAGAGAAGTGGAAACCCCGTACTGGAAATCTTCCCTCATATCAATAATGGATAGGGGTTTACCGCCCTTTAATTGCTCAATTAAGTCCCAGTCAAGGTGGATTCTTTCCTCATTTCTCAGATTTTCTATCAAGGCTATCGTGCATTCCTGGTTTCTTGATTCGTAACCAAATTTTGAGAGGATTGACAGTAAGCAGTGATAGATGGTGTAGAAATATGCACAAATCGCCCAATCAGGGAAACCACCCATTTCAAGATATCCTGCCGCGAGCAAATTGTGCTCTGCCTTTGCCAAGTGGCTTTTTGCTGCTGCAATATCCGGATGTGATTTCATCAACCCTCTATGTTTTTTACCAGAAGCAAGCTCTTTTCGCGCCTTCTCAAGGCACCATTGGATTTTGTTGTCCAGCATCAAGCACAATCTCCACGTACTCCCCATAACCATGGAGCACGATCCCTTCAGAGATGGCGCTCATCAGCACCTTATCTTTCTTTGCCAAGTTCTCCCGGAAATCTTCCACAGTCTGTTTGACTGGATGTATCTTTTTTAAGAGAATTTCATTCTTGGATACAATATGCTTGGAGATCTGCCTGTCATTCTCACGCTTGAGAACAATCAGGATATCAATATCTCTGGCTTTAGTCTCATCTTTAAGAATTGAACCAAACAGCACGAGGACATCTGCAAGGGAAAAAAAAATTTTGAATTCATCAATCCATCTTTGCCGCTCCATTGCCTCTTCCATTAGGAGGATTTCAACGATTTTCTTTGCATAAGCTTCCTCTTTTGCTATTCTGTAGAAGAAGGCCTTTCCTAAACGGACGCTTTTAAGAATTGACTTCTGCTCAAGCCGCTTAAGGGATTTTGATGCCCCCATTCTTGAAACTCCTACGAGTTTTGAGATGGTGTTTGCGTTGTACACTTTAGTGATATCTTTGAACGCCCTAAGTACAATCTTCTTCTCGGTATTGGATAGAGAAACCATTTGTTATGTAAACATTTAGTTGCTATATGTAAACTTATAGTTGCTATTTAAAGTTTTCGATTGTTTGAAAGATAATTAACTAAAAGAAACCCATTAGGGCTCGTTCTTTAGCTCATCAAAAACCCTTTTCTGGAGCTCAAGACTGTGTTTGCGCTCCTCGTCTGGGCCCTCCTTGCGCCTGAAGTAGATAATATTAGTCTCATACTCTGCAACGTTTATCAAACGGTCAAGGGTTTTGACAAGCTTGATTGGCTGCTTGTTCTTTACTAGAACGCTTTTCCAGAAGTGATAGAATTTGGATGCCTCTTTGACGTTTTCATCCTGAACAATAAATTGGAAGACCATGAATGGCTGTGTTTGGCCTCGTTTTGCTTTTTCTTCGATGAAGTTTATGATGTTTTTCTGCATTTGGGCGAAATTCCCACCTTTCCTTATCTTTTTGTAGGTTTCTTCTGTTGCGGCGTCTATTGAGAAGAAGAGCTCACCCCGGGGATATGCTGCGAACATATCTAGAAGTAGTCTGGTCTTTTCTTCGTTGAGTAGGTTTGCGTTTGTATGGAGCGTCATGAATCCCCAGAGCTTGTGCTTGGCAACATCTGTGAGGTATTTTGATATTTCGTTGAATTGTGGATGGAGCAAGGATTCTCCACGGTAGAACGGTGTTAGGGAATGGAATTGGGTGCCATTCTTGATGAAATTATCAATGAGCTTCTTTATGGTCTCAAACGGCATTGGCTTTCCGTCAATTTCTGAGACGAACTGGGAGCACATAGGGCATTTGAGGTTGCATGTGGCGTTGAGCTCTAAAGTTAACCACCAGTGCTCGCGAAGCCATGGGGAGGAAAGGAAGTTTTTTGGTTTGTCATATTGGGCTAGAAGGGGAGAGTTTACTCGCTTTAAGTAAGGTTGAATTTCCTTTTCTTCACCAGTAATCTTCAGATAATCAACAATCTCTTCGTCAGTAACAGGGGGATGCCTAATCCCTGGACAATCTACACAGGACCAGCTGCTTCCATCCTGCTTTTTCGCACAAACTTTATCGAAATCTCCCCGTATGTGGCTTAAACGCCATTGGTGAACTTTGTCTCCAAGCCACATCTCATTAAAGCCCTTATCTTTAAGATTACCAAGGCTCAGGTAAA
This sequence comes from uncultured Candidatus Woesearchaeota archaeon, assembly GCA_903915225.1. Classification (GTDB taxonomy): domain Archaea; phylum Nanobdellota; class Nanobdellia; order Woesearchaeales; family B29-G15; genus B29-G15. The sequence goes on along the minus strand of CAIWSB010000005.1, from coordinate 388 downwards.
GCCCTGTATCCATGCAGCACACGCCCAGCTCTCCATTCCAGGCCATTTGCGGGGTCTTCCACAAAGCCATGCATGGTCTTCTCATTGGAGTTCCTCCCACATCAGTTCCAAGTCTCTCATGAGTTTTCTTACAAATGGGATGAGAACTGGATATTTGATATAACGCTTTATCCTCTCTCAATTTGATGACTCCTATTCCTCCCTCTCCCACTTGACTTTTTAGGGTAGCATCATATGCAAAATTTTTATGTGTATTCTTCAACTCTGCCCATAACTCCTCCATGGATTGATTAAGATGGATATCATCTAAGATTATATACTTTGGATTTAAAAGCTTTCCATAAAGGGTAATGCAATCTTTGGTAAATGAATAAGTGTGAATAGCGTC
>CAIWSB010000004.1 GCA_903915225.1 uncultured Candidatus Woesearchaeota archaeon | reverse complement strand
TATAACTCTAATGCTAAGGCTGTTTCAGTTGTTGGAGAAATGTATAAGGCTTTCGAAGGTATGAAAGCAGCTGAAGGGCCTTTTGCTGAAATGTCGGAGAAGCTTCAGGACGCTAAATTCCCCTCAACTGAGGCACTTGATGCCTTTTACAAGGCCGGCTTGGAGTATGAACTGGCCGAGTGCGACAGGATTTACGGACCAAAGCCAGCAACACCACAGTAGAAACTTTTCCCATTCGCGCCTGAAAAGGCGCTTTGTTCTTTTTTTATTCTGTCTCAAACAACAACTCAATTCCTTCGGGTTGGGACAAGGCCATATCCAGCATCATCTGGTCGTAGTCTGGCCTTCCGAATTTTGAGGATTTTCCAGAAAATGTTAACTCGCCCATTGAGTTGTAGGAAGCGTTGCATCCCCTCACGTCAATAATATTGCCTGGCTCATGGCCGTTCGCCAGCAATTCCTTGACGAACAAATCCAAGGCAAACAGGTGGCTGCTGGATTCAGCATCCTCTCCCCCCATCTTGAGTGCAATTTTCCCTGTTTTTGGCGATGTTTCGGCTTGGAAACCCGCTGGATAAAACCTGTAGTAGTAGGTATCACCCAGTTTAACCTGGACCAGTTTGTATTCTCTATTCTCCCCACCAAAGCAAGGCCAAATTATCTGTTCCAGCTCACCCTTTTTAGGGGCATCCTCCTCACAACTTGGTCTAACATTCCTGCATTGGGGTGTCTCGCCAATATCCACCATACCCTCAAATATGGTTCAGACGCTTAAAAACGTTTTGGAGAAATCATTGGGTCATACCTTGAACCAGGAGAATCTGCATACCATGTTGCAAGTATGGCTCCTGGATCTGATTGAACTCTGCCACGCGTTCAATGCGGCAGTGGTTGCATATCTGGTCCTGTGGGCATTCATTTGTAAGAATGACTATGAAAGGAGGTTTCTGGCTTGAGAAAAACTCCCTAACCCCATCTTTATCGCAGTAAAATATTGGCCATGTTGAATCATAAAGACCGGGATAATATTTCACTTTCAGCATTGCCCCATCACTTATAAAAACTCGCGATTGGGGAATATTATATTTAGCAAAAACAGCTGTTGCTTCGCTGACCTGATTTGCAGCCAATGAAGCGCACCATAGAACCTGGAATGCAAAAAGCCCGCAAAGAACTAGAATTGCCAAAACGCGTACGGGTTTAGGGAGTATTTGAAAAAACGCTGGGACCAATAGAATCCACAGGAGCCAAAGGATATGCATTTGCCCCTGGTGATAAATCGGGGCAGTTGATACAGCAAGTAAAATTAACAGCAGTGTGTAGCCTGCAAGGAAGGGATAAAAATTTGGCAGGGGTTTAAGCCACAGCAGCAGCGGTATTAGAACGAGCAAGAGCCCAAGCATGCTGAAAAGCATAACATTTTTTTCTGTTAGTTGAAAGAAGAAGAAATAACCCATGGATTTTGCAGCCATAACCGGGTGCCTGGCATTGATTGCTAAAATTGGCTTCTCGTTGGGTTCACCAAAGTAACCATATGTCCACAGAGGGGCCTTGGTTATGGGGTCCTTGTGTTGGATTGTCCAAAGAAATGGTGAAATGATTATTGCAATTATTAGCCCAATGCCAATCAAATGCTTCCAGCTAATCCAGCCTTTGATTGTTTCAGAAACCAAGAACATCCCGAAAAGCACCCCCCCATAAATAAAGGGGGTGGCGTTAAACTCGAGGCCCACCGCGAATGCAATGGCTGCCAGATAGATGCTGGGCATGCTCTTTGTCCTCAGGTACCGCATGATGAATGCGAGCGTTAGGAGAGCCATTGGTGCAACAAAGCTTCCCACCTCAAACAGGCGGGTTATGTAAACATAATACCATGAAAAAGTGAGCATTGCCATTGCCAGCAGTCTGTAAAAAAGGCCAACGTTGCGACGCAGCTCGGTGTAGAACACAAGCAAGGCGCAGGAGGCGAATAGCACACTCAGCAGCCTCAAACCCGGGAAACCCAACACTGGATAGAATATTTTTAGAAGGATAGTGCTGCTGACAAATGTTGTTGACGCAGAGCCTTCTGTGGCAAGATTGAGATTGAGCTGGTTGAGTGCAGAAACCTCGTCCACATTTGGAAATGCCCCATTGAAGATGTTGAAGAGCCTTAGGGACAGGAAGCAGATGAAGAGCAGGGCAAATAATGTAATTTCAACCCAGTTCCAATGCTCTTTTGTAGGCATAGTCATGAGATACAGCTATTGTGTATAAAAACCTTTTTGGCTACAAATGAGGGCCTTCCATCTGAATTACCTCGGCAGCCACAGCAGTGCCAGCGATTCCACATTCCTCTGCATCTAGACCGCATATGTAACCTACCAGAAAACCGGCAGCATAGCCATCCCCTGCGCCGTTGGTGTTAACAACCTTGACCTTTTCTGCAGGGATATCAATCCGCTCCCTGTATTCCATAACAGTTGAGCCACGGGAGCCCCTCTTCATAACAACAATTTCATGCTCCAATGCCAGCTGCTCAAGAGCTCTCTCGCAGTCCTTTCCAGTGAGCTCAACTGCTTCCTCCTCTGTTACAAAGAGGATGTTAACCTCTTTCAGCAACTCCTTGGTTGCCTCTTTCTCCAGCCGGATAATTTCAGCACCTGCCGGATCATAGCTGATAACTGTTCCATTTGACTTTGCATAATTAACCACCTCAAGTGTCCTTGCTGGACTGGTCCTGAGTTCATACCCTGAAGTGTGAAGGACCTTTGCTCCTTCGATGGCAGAAATATCAAACTTGTAACTCCCGGCAACTCCCATTATAGATGTTGAGGTCCTCTCACCATCTGGAGTAATTAGAATAAAACAGATACCTGTCGGGCCGTTTGCAACCTCCAGCAGGTTTTCAATCCCATAATCATTCAGTGAGGCTGAGTAATCCTTGCCAAACTGGTCGTTCCCTATTGTACCTATTAATGCTGTTTTTATTCCATTTTTCGCTGCCCCGAATATTGTGTTTGCAGGTGAACCTGAAGGATAGTAGATCGCACGGTCCATGAGAGCAAGTAACCCTGCATAGTCAATGTTCACCTGCCTGTTCCACGCGCCTTTCTTGAAGCCCAGCTCTGCAAGCTCATCATCGCTCACTTTAATTACGATGTCCATTAGTGCATTTGTCAAACCCACAAGCTCTTTCATTTGTATCGTATTAAAACTGAACTCATCTTATCCTTAATCTCAGCTATGCCGCCCACGTGATAGTATGAGACGTTTGGCTTTGTCTTTGATAGGGCGTCAACTTGGTGGCCTAACTGACTTATGTGTCCCACTTCAAAGAACATGAAGGCGGTTTCCGGGCGCTGGGCAAGCTTTGTGATTGCCTGGTAGACCTGGCTTGAGTTGAATATGTCCCCATCGGAGATTAGGGTGAACACACTTGTGCCGGGTGCAAGGTCTTTTTGTATCTGGGTGAAAACCTTTGTATTTAGTTCTGTTCCCCCTGACTGGGGCAACAGCGAGACTGATTTTATTTTATGGCTTCTGGCGTCATATATTTTCACAAGCGAATCAAGCCCCGCATATTGGGTGATGCTCGAAAAGTTGACAACCCCAACCTTGAGATCTTTGCCCATAAGTTTGCACACATCATAGAGCCCCTTAAACAGCCCGTATTTTACCCTGTTGAGAACATCAAACCTGGTGCCTGTGCCTGCATAGGGAAAGCCCCCCATGGAACCAGATGAATCCTGAACTATGACCCAGTTGTTGGGGATTTCAATGCCAGTGAGCTCGCTATTATATGATTTTAGCGGGGTTTCAATAAGTGTGTATTCATTGAGTTTGAAGAAGCCGTTTCCCTGGTCTAGGAGCACTGGCAGGCCTGTTGCCTTCTGGAACTCCACAATCTTTCTAAAGTTAATCATAGACACCTCTGCACCGTTGAGGTTGTATGAGCGCACAAGCTTCCATTTCTTTTGGGTTCCAAGCTCAACTGAAAAGTTCTCCTTTGAAGGGTTGCGCACTTGAATGGCATCGGAATGCTTTTTGTAGAACTCATCAATGCCTCTTAGAGATATGCGCATTAAGTCTGAATAGGATGGTAATGTAGTACTGCCTGCTCCTGCACCCCTACGCGCCCTTGAGAGCACCTCATTTGGGTCAGTGAGGTCTTTGATTAGTTTGTCTGCCCCTTTTGCATCGAGAGTGTCCAGCAAGTCCTGGATTGTCTGGTCAATGGATTCGCCCTCCATATCAATTGCAGATCTCCCCTTACCGCCACCTTTTCCGCCTTTTCCAGCTTTCCCTTTGCCTTCTGAGCCATCCTCCCCGTCACCATCCTTCGCATCACTATTTCCTTCACCTATCCCTGCTGCACTCCCCTTTCCTTTTCCTTCTCCCTCGCCTTCACCTTCTCCTTCGCCTTCTCCCTCCCCTTCTTCACTGTCGCTATCTCCACTCCCTTTACCCTTTCCTTTTGATTTACCCTCGGCCCCGCTGCCACCGCCCCCCATGGGCATCCCCATGCCACTGGTGTTCATGTCCGGGCTGCCCTGCTTCTTATCAAGCATAATATACGGGCCCAAAACCTTTGCTAGGCCTTTCAATGAGCCATACCTCAGGGATGGAGTATCAAATATCTTCGTGAGTGTTGACAAGAAGTATTGTTGGTTTTTTTCGTAATCTGCGCTGCCCAAACTGAACACTTCATTAACCTTAGTCTGGTAATCCTTGGCATTGATTCCATAAGATGTGAGCTCTTTTTGTTTGAACTCTGATATTAAACCCATGTACATTGCCTTAACTGTGAGTTTTGCCTGTGCGTCATCAATTTTCTTCTTCTTTAGGTCATTGAGGAAAACCTTCATTGCTTTCTCACGCACTTCATATGAATTGAATGAGGTTGTGGAGTAGAATGCCCCCATTTGT
>CAIWSB010000003.1 GCA_903915225.1 uncultured Candidatus Woesearchaeota archaeon | reverse complement strand
GAATTCGCCAACGTTTTTTCTCACAAGCTCATCAAATGCATCGATGTGCCTGATAACCTGAGCAATGGCCATAACTTTTTGCTCATCCAATGGGCGTATTGTTTCCAACAGCTGAATATAATGGTCGCTGTCATCATCTTTAGATTTTCCCGAGATAATATCTTTACCAAATTCTCCTAGAACTTTAATCGCATCCTCTAGAGTTCCTGTCATTTTAGTTTCCTCCTAAAATTTTATTGAATTGGTTGTGCGCGCAAACTTAAAAACCTTTCGAATTGTAACTATTACACAGTAAGTAAAAAACCAAAATGTTTTTAAGTGACCTTTGATTCCTAATCCCCAATGAAAAACAATGGCGAACAGATTCTAGAGGGAAAGCCTACCATTGCGACTCTCTTGGAAATCACCGATCAGGCTGTTGAAAAAAAGAAAACAGCCATGAGTGCTGCCGAGATTCTCGATTTGGATAATACAATTGCATCCCAGATTCCAACTGTTATGTCACTGGCGCAAAAGCGGGGGATTACAATCACCGAAGATGAGGCTCGACAAGCCCTTATTGATCAGGTAGAGAAGCTTTATAATTACATCTCAGGAAAGAAAGATAAGGTTGCAGATGCCTGGGTTGACAGGAAGAGGATAAGCAAGGTATACGGCCGCCCGATACTTGGCGGTGTTCTTGGCTTAGCAATAATTTTCGCAGGTGTGAAATTTGTTCCACCATTAATCACAGCAGGAAAGGTTGCAGGTGTTGAAAAGACAGTTGAGCAGCTCTACCAGCAAAGAGAGCAGATGCAGAAGGATATCCACGCTCAGAACCCTGCCGATGCATTTTCAGGCCTTAACGGTTTACTTAACAGAACAAATGGTTTCTTTGACCAGTACTGCGATGGCGGCGAAGCCCATGATGATGTCACAATTAATAACTATAAGCAGGCAAAGTCTGAAGTGCCAGCTGTTCAAACTGTTCTAAAATCCGCAAGTGACTTGCTTGCAGCCAAACAGAAATTCGACCAGGCATATGCAACAGTGAAGCCTGGCGCGGAGTCAGTTGGAATCGCCGATGTCGCTGCAAAGATTTTTGACACAGCCATGGGGCAGTTGAAAACCCTTGATTTGGCTGGACTTAATGCTTCTATTGTTTCAATGAAGGCACTGGGCGGGATGCTCACTGCAAAGACCGAACTTGATGGGGTTTATTCCTCAATGCAGGCAAAGGCCAAGGAAGAGGGTGCGGTTGATGTTGCGCAGGGAATTTATGCAGATGCTGCAGCACAGGTTCAGGCTGGTGACACAGCTGGATTGGCCAGCACAGTTGCAGCCCTCAAAAACCTTGATACTGTGCTCACTTCTATTCAGACCCTTGAATCACAGGTCGATGCAGGTACAGTAACCAAAGCACGCCTGCTGACTTCAATTGATGGCAAGCACAATCCGCAATTATTTGGCAACCTCAGCAATGCCGTTGCAGGCACAGCTGGTTTCTTTGCAATCTATGCTCCTGGGGGCAAGTCCGAGGAGGCAATAAATTACCAAGATTATAATGATGCTCAAACCCAATGGGTTGCTGTATCTAGCGTACTTGAGTCCGGCCAGAGAATATTGATTTCCAGCGACTCATTAGAACAGTTGATAACATCAATTAAACAGGTCGTTAAAGAAGACAAGGCGAGACAGCAGGCAACAACCCTATATGATTCTGGGTTAGGATACATAAAGGCAATGGATGCAGCTGCACTTGCTGGCGCAGTTGAGGCCTTGGGTAAAATTGATACTGAGCTTAAGCTTGTTTATACCGTGAGGATTGTTCAAAGGGTAGGTGTTGATACCGGGTTTATTTGGGGCAGTTACCAGAATGACCCTAACTCATTATATTACTTCAATGTTGAGGCCGTTGATCCAAAGGAAAAAATAATTCCTATGGAGATAAAAGATGAAAAGCGTGGCTGGACAAAAACCGAGGATTACTGGCTTGAAAGAGTACCACAGTCACTTTACAAGGCACTTGAGGCTGACTTCACAGCTCATAATAATACCCTTACTAATGATACTTTAGCCAAAAAGCCATTGGGTTATCTAACTTGGACTTTTGAAATGCCAGGGATGACTCAAAGGCTTGGCCAGTTGACTGATTGGAGTGCAGGACAATGATAAGCGGAAGTCAAGTGTTGGAAATAATAAGAGACCAGATGAATCATGTTTCTTCGCAATATGAGAGTTTGAAAACCAAGCTCACTCAGGCTGACGGCGAAATAGGCAAATTAACTGATGAGCGTGTGGAAATATTTACTAAGTTAGCAACACTATACCTTCCACAGCTTGATGCTCAATCAATTAAGGACAAACTCCCACAGCTGTATGATGCAGTGCAAGAGCAAGTGCAACAAAGACAAGCACGCAGAGAAGAGATTGGCAGGCAAATATCCAGCAACGATGGAGAGAGAACTCAAATAAAGGAAGAAATAGAATCAATATCCAAAGATATGAATGCCGCATCTGAACAGAGAGCTAGTCTCGAAGCAGAAGCTCACAAGACACTCACACTCAACGAGCATTATACTACACTAAAGGCAGAGGCAGATGATTTGCAGAGGAAGTTTGATGGAAATGAGGCCTGGCTTGAAAGGTATGTTGCCATGGCAGATGAGCAATTGAAACTATTCCAGGCAGACAAAAAATTCATGTATCTTGTAAACAGCGGTTACGACCCAGCCAACAGAGGCAAGAGAGGATTGAAGGCAATATTCGATGACCGCGTTGCACGCTCAGTCAATTTTGAAGAAAACAAGGACCATTATGATAAGCTGATTTCAAGGCCAAAGGAGATGAAGGAAGAGCTTGACAGGCGCCGAGCAGCCCTTGATGAGAAACTTACTGAACTGAGAGGTATCGAAAAGGGAGTTGAGGACCAGCTAGGTTTGACCCCATTATTGGAAGCCGGAGACAAGGTGGATGCCAAGAGGAAGGATGCAATGGATCGGCTTAGCCAGCATGATGCAGATTATGAGGCACTTGTCACAAAGCTTGCCGAGCTTGATACCGTTAACAGTCCGTTTTACATAAAGGCAAAAGAGGACTTGAAATTGTTTTTACGCGGCCAGAAGATTTCTGACCTTCTTGAAATGGCCAGAAAAACCCCAAGCCCAGAGGATGACAACCTGGTTCAGAGGTTGGGTGAAATTGATGAGGCCGAGAAGAAAATAAAAGGTGGAGCCTCTGGCTTGATTGCAGAACGAGAGTCATGGAATGAGAAGCTGGCAAACCTCAAGAGGCTTGAGGCAGCTTTCTGCAAGAAAGACTTCGAATCCTACAGGTCTGTTTTTGTAGACGACTTTAACATAGAACAGCTTTTGAATTATTATATTGCAGGGCAGAAGAACCCTAGCACAGGGCAGGCATATACTGTTGATGACATTTGGATGGAGGTGCAGGAGCACCACAGGCTCAATGCAGAGGAGCAGCCAAGGTACAACCCGAGTTATCCGTCATCTTATCCAGTGCCACGCGTGGGCCCTGTAATAATGGTTCCGGGAGTGGGCGGCCATCGCAGCCCGCCACCAAGGCCGCATGATTGGGGCAGCAGCAGCGGGCCTCACAGCAGCCCAAGTCCAAGACCGTCAAGCCCAAGCAGGCCATCGAGTCCAAGACCATCAAGTCCAAGCCCAAGGCCCTCTAGCCCAACTCACTTTGGAGGCAGCAGCGGCGGCAGAATAGGCGGGTTCAGCAGCAGCGGCGGCGGTCGAGTAGGCGGATTCGGCAAGCATTAAGAAAAGTTTTTTAACCACCTTCTTATTTTCACCTATTAGGTGAGATTTATGAAAATCGTTGTTGATACAAAAGAGGATTCTAAAGAGGACATCGAGCGTGCAGCCAGATTTTTGCTCAGCTTGGCCACGGGCGCTAGCGCGCCAGCATCGGTTCCCGAGGTCAAAGAGGGCGCATTCGGCATGTTTGATGAGGAGCCAAAGCCCGCAAAGAAACCCTTCAACATCAACCAGATAATCGAGTACTGAGATGAAGGCGTTTGAGTTCTTTGACGACTTGACGTCGGATGCTCTCTTTAAAGCTTACGGAAAAACTTACGAGGAGCTGTTTGAGAATGCAGCTCGCGCGCTGTTCTCCCTGATTTGCGATACGAGCAAGGTACCTGACAGGTACAGCGTGGCAATTAAATTAGAGGGAGAGAACATTGAGGGTTTGCTCTACGATTGGCTCTCTCAGCTCCTGGCAGAGTCTGAAATTAATGCCCTGTTCTTCAGCAATTTTAGAGTCACGATAAATGAGGGGAATAAGCTCGATGCAGTTGCCTACGGCTCGCGGGCAAGCCCGCGCATGGGTAAGGTACAAGTAAAGGCAATAACAAAGTATAAATTCAGTATTGAAAAAACTGATGACGGGTTCAGTGCAACAGTGAGCTGCGACATTTAGGTGATTATAATGCGAGAGAAGCTTCAAAGTGTTGGTGGAGTCCTATGGATGCTGCCCAAGGCTGTTCGCCCGGGCATGCGTGTGAATGCAGTTATACTTGCCAACAAGCAGGCCCTGGAGATGATTGAGGATGAGGCAATAGAGCAGCTCACAAATGTGGCAATGCTGCCCGGTGTTGTAGAGCCGGTTCTGGCAATGCCAGATGCGCACTGGGGCTACGGCCTGCCCATGGGCGCCGTAGGTGCTTTTGACCCAAATGACAATGGCATAATCAGCTCAGGCATGACGGGCTTTGACATTAATTGCGGCATCAACCTAATCAGCAGTAATCTTTCAGCTGCTGCTGTTAGGGCAAAGCTAAGGGAGCTGGTTAACAATTCTTTCAAGGCAATACCTTGCGGTGTTGGCTCCAAGGGAAAGCTCAGGCTTAACAAGGATGAGCTGAATGGAGTTTTGAAATATGGAATGAAATGGGCTGTTCAGCAGGGCTACGGCGTGCAGGAGGACATTGAACGCACAGAGGAGAACGGTGCTATGGAAGAGGCAGATCCGAATAAGGTCTCAGACCTTGCACTCCGGAGGGGCATGGACCAGCTCGGAACGCTTGGCTCTGGCAACCATTTTCTGGAGTTCCAGGAGGTTACAGAGATTTTTGATGAGGAGGCTGCCAAGAAGTGGGGGATTGAGAAGGGCAAGGTGTGCATCATGGTGCACTGCGGCTCCCGCGGGCTGGGGCATCAGATTGCGACTGATTATTTGAAAATACATGAGAAGGCAGCTGAGAAGTATGGCATAAAGCTCCCTGACAAGCAATTGGCATGCGCCCCAATAAATTCAGCTGAAGGGCAGGATTATTTTAAAGCCATGAAGTGCGCTGTCAACTACTCATTTGCCAACCGTTTAATAATAACACACTGGATGCGTGGCGTGTTTGAGCATGTGTTCGACCAGAAATGGCGCGAGCTCGGCCTGAATACTGTTTACGGGCTTGCGCACAACATCTGCAAGCAGGAGAAGCACATTATTAACGGCAAAGAACGTGAAGTGTATGTCCACAGGAAGGGCGCCACACGAAGCTTCCCTGATTTGCCTGTTCTGATTGCAGGCTCCATGGGTACAAGCTCCTGGCTGCTTAAGGGCACTTATGAAGCAATGGGGCTTACCTTTGGCTCAACCGCCCACGGTGCTGGCCGCGCAATGAGCAGGGAGGCTGCTATCAAAAAATTCTGGGGTAACAATATAAAGTCCGAGATGGAAAAAGCCGGCCGCATTGTGCGGGCTGCAAACATCAAAGTGTTGGCGGAAGAGGCTCCGCAGGCGTACAAGGATGTTGATGCAATCATAGAAACAGTCCATGAGGCAGGCGTGAGCCTAAAGGTGGCAAAGCTAGTGCCGCTGGGTGTTATTAAGGGCTAGATCTCAATAATCTTGCCTTTCCTGCCAACGTTAATCACACGAGTCTTCCCTATTTTCTCTTCAATTCCTTCTGCCTCGTGCACGTGCGAGCAGAGGGCAATATCTGGCTTGAATTTCTCAATGGCCCTGCGCACACCGTCGCTACCCGGGAATATGTCAGTGAGGCGCTCCATCTTTGTGCCAGAAGGGTGCACATGTGTAACCATAATCTTCTTCCTAAAGGCCTCAATGCTCTTGTGGCCTTTCTTGAGCAAATCATATATTTCCTTTTCATCAAGCCTGAACAGCCCGATGTTTGCCCCGCCACAGCCAAATATGCCAACATCTTTGTACTTGACAGAGATTCCGTGGATGTTCTTTATTCCATAGAGCTCAGCGAGAAAATCTGCTGTTGCAACTGTTTCATGGTTGCCTGGTATTATTATTACTCTTTTACCCCTTGCAACAAACGGGCCGATAATGTTATCCAGCGAGCGCTCTGCATATGTCAAGTCACCGCAGAGCACAACAAGGTCGACTTTCTCATTGTAGGCTTTCTCAGCCAGCCTTTTGGCCAGCCTTGTATCGCCGTGAATATCACCTGAGGCGAGAATTTTCATTTGCGTTTGATTATCTTGGGCTTGTCTTCAGTGAGAATGACAATATCAGAAGGCCTCATTGAGCTCCCAACCTCGTATATCATGAATGCGGTGTTATTCTTTATGTTTGGATGGAGGTCATCCAAGTCAGAGCTGTACTCGTGACCAACCACATTTGCGCTGGTGGTTATGACCGGGTGCTCAAGATAGTTTACAAAGCCTGATATCCAATGGTTGGGTATTCTCACACCAATTGTTTCATCCTGCGGGTTCACCAGCTTTGAGACCGCGTTCTTATTCTTCAGCTTGAGGACTAATGTGTAAGGCCCCGGCAGCAGCTTGAGCCACTTCTCTGCCTCATCAGTAATTATGCAGTTCTCCCGAATCCATTGCTTTGAGGGGGCGATTACTGAGAATGGCGTTGATGGGTTCTCCTTGATCCTCCTGAGCTTTTCAATTGCCTTCTTATCTGTGGCAATGCACCCCAGGCCGTTGATTGTGTCTGTGGGGTGGAGGAAGATTGCTCCCTCGCTAACGTCCCTGGCGAACCTCTCCTTATCCGCCAATAGCTCACTTTTAGTGATAATCATACCGGCAGGTAAGCCCGGTCGGTTTAAAAATTTTTGGGAACTGTAAAAATGTTTTTAAACTAGCTAATCATCTGGGTTTTATCAAAAAAGGGGGAAGAAAAATGAAATCAGAAGATAGACTAGCTAAAGAGAAACAAGCCCAAGAAATCCTGAAGAGTGTTTGCTTGTGCGGGATAGAGGCCAAGTTTGAGGAGGTTAAAGGGAAAAAATCCTGCGGATGCGAAAGCTTGGAGAATGTTGTAAACTTCTATAAGGATGGTAAAATTGTTGGCACATTGGAATATTTGAAAGACCCTGCAAACGTAAAATACCTGGATGAGGTATTCCAGCCATATGCAGTAAAGATTCACAAGGCATACCAGAAGAAAGAGGGCGGCGTGGGCTGCTGCTGAGGGGAATTATTTTGCCGGAATGTCAAAGTGCTGAGGTTAATGTGAACATTAATCAGATACTCCAAAGGCTTGGTCTTGAGGCCAAGTTTGAGGAGTCAAGCGTGTGCTCGCCTCGGCGCTTTGACATTGTTGTATTCTATAATCATGGGAAGAGAATAGGTTTTCTTGAATATCTCAAAAATCCAGTCTGCATACACGTGCTGGATGATTTCTTTGCACCATATGCTACCAAGCTTGAGCAGGAGTACAAGTGGGCAAGTGCGCATCCGTACTACCTGCGCACAATTCCTTCGAGAAGCAAAACCAAATAATTAAGTAAAATTTTTATATCACTTGCAGATTAATGGGATCATGGTTGTCAATGATTCAGGTATCTGGCAGGACAAATCCCTCTGGTCGCTGGTTGCGTCTAATATCTTAACCTTAATTCTTGCTGTCACCCTGCACTGGAGTTTGCTTACAATCATGTGGATATACTGGTGCCAAAGTGTCATTATTGGCTTCTTCAATGTCATAAGGATACTTAAACTGAAAACATTCTCTGCAAAAAACCTAAAACTCAACAACATCCCGGTTGAAAAAATAAAGCTCTTCAGAAATATCCCCACTCTCTTTAAGGTGTTTGTTGCATGCTTCTTTGCTTTCCACTATGGTTTCTTCCACTTGGTCTATGCTGTATTCCTTTCTGTAGGGACTATTGCTAGCCTCTACGGCAGCGCTGTGGGCTTTCCGCTGCCATTTGGGCATGTTGCCTTTTTTGGCGTTCTCTTCAGCGCGGGTGTGTTCTTCATTAACCACCTTTTCTCCTTTATCTATAATTCAAAGAAAGACGAAGGTCTCCCAGATATAGGCCGGCTGATGTTCTATCCTTATGCCAGGATTATCCCAATGCATATTACAATAATAATCGGCGTGCTTTTGGGTCCAATGGCGCTGCCCTTTTTTCTCGTGCTGAAAACAATTGCTGATGTGGTTATGCACGCTCAGGAGCACGCGGTTTCAGTGGGTTCATCTTTTTTTAAGTTTTCTTCATAATGCTTAAGGTTGGCGTGTTTGTAGCCACTATAGAATAAAAATAAGTGCGATAGATTTATAAGAAAGGATGTTTCTAGGGGATAGATAATTCAAGGGGGGTTGAGTAAAATGAGTGAGGAGAAGAAAGGTCTGTTTGATAGGGTAGTTGATTTTTTTAATTCCGATAAGGTACAGGCATCAAAGCTGATTGCACGAGCTCTAATTGAAGAAACAACAGGTGCGCCAAGTGGAGTTGTTGCGGACTATTATTTCCTGGCAGCCTGTTATGGTGCTTCAGGAAAAAGCAAAGAGCTTGTTGACAAAGCTGTTTCACAACTTAAGGAGGTTGTGCCAAACTATGACCCTAACACGAGATTCACATGGAAAAGCACTGGTATTGAAGGGCTTTCAGCAGGGGATTTGGAAACCAAGACCCGGCAGTTTGATGAGTTCAAATACAGAATCCGGGTAATTGGCGAGATGAACAGGTTCTGTGATTCCCACAAGGACTTCTCATTTGGTGGAGCGCTGGGAGAGTATTTCCCTTCAGCAAAAAATATGACTATCCATATCGAGGAGCCAGCTCCCACACCGGGCCCAACTGCCTAAGGGAGTTTCCTCATATAGTGTATGGAATCATTAAGTTTAAGTTCTTCAGCAGGTAGGTTCGGGCTGAACATGCTTAGGAAGATAACCTTTGCCTTGTACTCCTCCCAGTCTAGGTATTTGGCTTTTCTAAAGAACATTTTCGCAGCCCTCACCAGACAGGTAACCCTGCATGAATCCCTCCTCTGAGGCAGAGATTTCATCGTCATCGAGCGAGCTGTCAATCCCCTCATCTGTGTAGATATCTTCTTCGTTCATTTTCGCACCCCACTGCTGGCCCTGGTCTGCGCCTCCACTACCTTAAGAAAGAGTTTCTCTATTGTTTTTGTGCTCAAATCAACACTTGCCATTCAAATCACCTCAAGAAATCAATATAGTTTAACCGTTTAAAAAGTCCATTCGGAGGGTTGTCCTGTGTCCAGTGTTGAATTCAGAGCAGCAACAATGGCGCCGATGAGCCGGGGGACGGCCCCTACGGGGTGGCGAATAGGGCATTTGCCTCAGCAAATGACCGTAGGCCGCCAAAGTTGTTGCGGCCATATTATTTACTTTATTGCCTTCATTACGTACAAAGCCTTAAAAAGGAGGGGCGCTTATAAGAACACAGGTAGCGGTGATGAGGTGAACACCCTCTGACTAACGAATGATGAGAGGAAGTAACTGCTGAGCTACCTACTTTTCTTGGCTTCATACATCTTCTTATCTGCCTCTTCCACAACTTGTCCCAGCGTTCTCCCGTTGCCAGTGTCCCAATAACTGTCCCCTATAGAAAATGAGACCCCCAACGGAATTCCTGTGCCCTGGGCATTCCATTCCATTAGCTTTTGTTTAATCCTCTCAAGAACGATAGTTCCCTGCTCGGGCTCTGTGAATGGCATTATTACCATGAACTCGTCTCCGCCGTATCTAATAACCATATCTGACTCTCTGGTTGAATTTTTAAGAAGCTTTGCAACACCTCTCAGGACTTCATCACCCTTTGCATGCCCATAGGTGTTGTTGATATCCCTAAAATTATCCATGTCAATCATGAGGAATCCAATCTTGTCCCCGTATTGTTTTAGGAAATGCTTGGAGTATCTTTTCTTAACAGCTTTATCCTGGGTAATTAGCTCTTCAAGTATGGCCCTGCCGAGGAGCCCTGTGAGCGGGTCACGCGTTGCCTTTACGGGGGCATCTGAAATGTATAATAGGAGGTTCCCTTCGGGGTCTTTGATTGAGTAAACATCCACATCAAGCCTGCTGCCATCACATTTGACAACATTTGTGAGAATCCTCTCACCTGGTTCAGGTTGATTTGGATAGAATGCCTTAAGCTCGAGCCCGTTTAGGTTATCATAACCAAGAATCCTTGCTGCAGCTGGATTGTAATGGACTACCTTGCCTTCTGTTACAACTAGCTCGGCCCTATCTGAATACTGGGCAAGCCTTGCCTCCAGCTCTTTTTTGGTTGTCATTCTAATCCCTCTTGAAGAGAGTTTAGAATTCAGGCCTTTATAAACCTTTCGGTTTATCACTACTAAAAAGTGGATACATAACAGAAATCTAGCCGAACATCCTCACGTAGTCAGTGCTTTCCTTCTTCATGGCGTTGCTAATTTTGTCAATCGCTTTCAGAAAGTCGTCTGGCGTTACGTAATCGCGCCCCTCCCTTATGGCGAAGTAGCCTGCTTCGGTGCACACCGCTTTAATCTCAGCCCCTGAGAAGTCCTTCATCTTCCTGATTATGTTGCCGTTGCTAACACCCTTCAGGTTCATTGACTTGGTGTGGATTTTGAAAATCTCCTCACGCCCCTGCTCATCTAGCAGCGGAACCTCAATCAGGCGGTCAAGTCGTCCCGGTCGTAAAACCGCAGGGTCAAGTATGTCGCGCCTGTTGGTGCAGCCAATAACCTTCACGTTCCCAAGGTTCTTGAAGCCGTCAATCTCTGCCAGGAGCTGCATGAACGTGCGCTGAACCTCGCGTTCACCAGAAGTCCCCAATTCAATCCTCTTTGATGCCAGGGCATCTAGCTCGTCAATGAAAATAATGCTTGGAGACTTGCGCTTGGCCAGTTGGAAAATCTCCTTAACCAGCTTTGCCCCTTCGCCAATGAACTTCTGCACAAGCTCTGAGGCAACAATCTCGATGAAAGTGGCATGGGTTGCGTTGGCAACAGCCTTAGCGAGGAGCGTCTTGCCTGTGCCTGGCTCACCATGGAGTAGGATTCCTTTTGGAGGCTGAATCCCAACCTTCTTGAAAAGCTCAGGGTTCTTCAGGGGAAGCTCGATTACCTCCTTGACTTCGCGTATCTGGTCGCTAAGTCCGCCAATCTCGCTGAAAGTGGTTGTGGGCTTCTCGATAATCACAAACCTGTCCACATTGAACTCAGAGCCGGTATCAATAGCCTTAATGATTGTTAGGTTCTTCTGCTCAACCAGAACAGAATCTCCGGGAACCAGCTTTAGCTTTGGGATAGCATTGACAAAGAATTGGTTGCCGTTGGGTATCTTTATCACAACCCCATCTTCCATAATATCCTTCACTTCACAAACCATGAGGGGTTTTGACATGAAGCGGTTTAATTGTTCCCGCATGTGACTTACTGTTTCCCGTAATATCTTGTTCTCCTCTTCAAGATTTGAGTGGTTAAAGCTATATGAGAAGACAGCCTTGTCAATCCCCTCTGTTTTTCGTTCTGTTGTCACCATCTTTAATAACCTCAGTTAGTTTAAAAAGCTTATCCAAAATTAATTTAAAGAATTTCGGATTACACAACCAGCTTGCCCTGGTTCATGACCTTAATTCTCTTCCCTTTGATTGTTGCTGTTATGTTTAGCTTCTGCCTTGGAGCATCAATAACAATGTCTGTATGGTAGCTTGTGGCGCGGTCTGCCTCAAACCCTGAGCCGAGGGCAATGTGTATCATGTTGGCAATCTTCTCATTAACAATCAGGTAATTGCAGAGCTTGGCTTTTGGGTTTGTGTTTATTGCGAACTCGCCGATGCCGTTGAAGTTCTTTTTCTTGAGCCGTGTGAGTGCCGGAGGAACGGATTTGTGCCTTTCCTCTTCTAAGAGAATCTTCCAGCTCTCCCGCTTCTTCTCTTTTAGCTTATCCACAATCTTTTTTGGACCCGAAACCACTTTGTAGTTCCCATCTGCCTCAATCACCAATGGATTCTTAGCATCAAGCATGTAGCTTTGATCAAGCGAGATTACAACGTCACCCAGGAATGTGCCCTTGAGCCTTTCAGGCGTCATGAAAACCTCACCTGCAGGTATGTTGGCCATGGTGCCTGCCTTTATGCCTGTCTGCTTGAAATGGTCCGGGTCAATCTTGAACACAGCATCGCCATCTGAAATCAGGGCATGCCGCCTGGTGCCATCTGGCTTTTTCATGAAAACCCGAAATTTGGTTTTACCGCCTTTAACTGGAACACCCTCAACATCAATAATGTCTGCTTTTGAAATGAAAGCCTGTAGCTTGAGGTTGCGCCTGCGCATCTCATTCCAGTCAATGTGGCAGGTTTGGATGTAAATGTCAATCGGCACAGTTGAGGTAAACCCAATCCTGGTTAATGGGTCACGCTCCTCATCTTCGGTTTGAGGGTAATAAGCCAGCTTAAGCCCCATCTGGCTAGGAGTCTGCCATCTCGACTTGCGGTTTTTTGTGGGATAGCCTATTCTCTCCCCGAATAGATGCCTTCCGTAGTAGCCCTTGCCGGATATGCCGAACATTGCATCAGAGAGCCTGAGCCTGTTTAATCTGAGCAACTTGGAAAGTCTCTTGAAAATCTTGAAAATTGGCTCATGGATTTCCTTCTCCAGCTCGCACCCAGTCAATGTTGTAAAAAGCTCACTAACCATCTCGCCTTTAGCCAGTTGAGATGCCCTTGCTGTTGCAGCTGAAACAAAAGCTCGTCCTGGACAGGTCTCTGCCATTGCATAGGAGATTGCAAAACCATCAAGGTAATCCTCCAAAGGCAGTTGGAGCATTTTCTTGTCCGGAACTAAGTCAAGCCCGCAGGATACAATCTCGCTTTTGTTAATTGCAAAAACCTTCTCCCAAACAATGGCGCAGGTTTCATTGAGCAGCCTGGCTTTGTAAGGCACAAACCATTTTGTCTTGTAATCATAAACTTTATTTTTAATACTGAAGCCCGCCTTTGTTGCATAGACTTTTATTGCCGGCTCCTTGAAGAGGGTTTCAAAATTTGGAATCTTCTTTGAGACCAGGGCAATATACTCTTTGAGAGCCAGTGTCTGCGGGTTTTTAACCCCCTTTTTCAAATCCTTGAAACAGGCCCATACGTCCTCAAGCACTTCAGGGGCTTTTGAGTTGCCGTTGGAGACAATTACCCTTATATCTTTCCCCATATTATGGGCTGCCATGCTGAATGGTGCTAGCGAGAAAAATGGTTTCTTATCAAGCCAGGGTATTACAATGAATATATTCCTACCGGGAAGTTTTGAGAGAATTTGCGTGTAATATTTTGCTTCTGATTCCAAGGTTCGGGCGCTGTACTTCATCCTTCCTGGGAACGATGTAGGGTTTATTAATTTTGCTTTGGATGCTTCTAGGTTATAGAGTCGAAACATTTAATTAATAGTATTTTGTAAAATGTTTAATGAAAATAGTTAGATAAAGCCTCATAGAGGGAGCCAAAAGAGCCCACGGATTAACTGTTGTGATAGACGTTTTCAGGGCATTTACAACAGCAGCTTATGTTCTTGCAAATGGTGCTTTGCGGATAATTCCCGTTGGTGATTTGGAAGAGGCATTTGGGATCAAACGCAGAAATCCGGCATTCATTCTCATGGGAGAGAGGAAAGGTTACAAGGTTGAAGGATTTGATTACGTTAACTCTCCGTTTGAAATCCAGAATGTCGATTTTTCTGAGAAAACAGTTGTGATGACAACTAGTGCAGGAACTCAAGGGATTGTAAATGCAACAGGAGCGTCACAAATTCTTTTGGGGAATTTTGTATGTATCAAGGCCACAATTGATTTTATCAAAAAAGCAAAGCCAAGTATTGTGACACTGGTAGCGGTGGGACACCAGGGTATTGAGAAGAGGGATGAGGACGAAATGTGTGCCCAATACATTCAAGAGTCACTCCGGGGCGCTAAACCTGATATCCAAAAAATCCTTCGTTATTTGCGCAGCTACAAATCCTCAGAGAAATTCTTTGACAAGACGAAACCTGAGTTCCCTGAAGGGGATTTACATTGCGCCATGGATATTGACCGGTTCAATTTTGTTCTCAAGGTTGTAAAGAAAGAAAATCAATTGGAAATAATCAGGTTAATTTCTCCGATTACTCGCGCAGAATCTTAGGCAAAACCACTCCTTTCTCCATAAGCATTTTCTCGAGGTCAATTGTGCCTCCACGCTCTCCGACTCTTTGCCAACCCATCCTCTCCATTAGCTTGGCAATTGTGGGGTGTGTGTTACCAATAAGCTTCAATATACCTTCTCTGTATAAGGCCTCTTCTACTCCGGCAGATATTGCCGCGCAATACTTGAACTTTTCCCTGTCGCTGACATCATCCGGTAGGTGCCCCAGTTCATCCAGAGAGACAACCTTTTCTGGTACTCTTAGATACCCATTCATGTGAGCCAGGCTTTTCCCATTTGCATCGAATAATTCTGCATTAATTGCCCCGGGAACCAATGGGTCCATGAAAACGAAAGTTCTGAAGCCTTTGAAGACCACCTCATACCTCAGATCCATTGGCGAGACGGGGAGAATATTGGCATAATCACGCCTGGCTTCCTGCTCGGACAACAAGGTTTGTTCGCTCATAGATACTTACTATAACTCTAGATTTAAAAATCTTTCTATATTTAACCACCATCTAGTGGTAAAAATTTAGACTTAATGGGTTTTTTTAAAAGAAAATATCTCTTATAAGCACTAAGGAAAATCCACTTTTATCGTCCTAATTGGTTTACCTATATATTACGTTAAATATGGCGTAAATAAGAAATCCAATCCCGAGGCCGATAAGCGTGCCAACTGCAACATTGCCGGAAAATATGCCAACGCCAATGCCTATGAGCAGCAGTGCCGGGATAAAAAGGCCGCCTTTATTGTACTTATGAAAAAACAATTCATCCGAATGTTTTTTTGGCATTTTTTTCACCTCATCAGGCTCTTGCCTGTCATTTCACCTGGCTTTTCCAGGCCCATCAGTTCAAGTATAGTTGGGGCAACATCCTTCTGCCCGCCATCTACGAGTTTTTTCTTCTTCAATTCGTCATCATTAGAAATGAGTATAAAGTTCACTAGGTTAGTAGAGTGAGCCGGCTTAGGCTTGCCGTCGGGATAAAGCTTATCTTCCGCTGAGCCATGGTCTGCCGTGATTATTATTGTATATTGGTTTGCCAGCGCAGCTGCGATAACCTTTTCTGTGCAGTTATCCACAACCTCAACCGCCTTTATCACTGCCTCTTTAACAGCAGAGTGCCCCACAAGGTCGCAGTTGGCGAAATTTATCAGTATGAAGTCAAACCTCTTTGAGGAAATTTTCTTGATAGACTCCTCAGTAATCTCTGCAGCGGACATTTCAGGCTTAAGGTCATAGGAAGGCACTTTCGGGCTTGGGATTAGCACGCGAGCCTCACCCTTGTAAGGCTTCTCAAGCTGGGAGTTAAAGAAATATGTTACGTGAGCATACTTCTCAGTTTCGGCAATCCTTATCTGCCTCAACCCGTTTTCAGAGAGAACCTTGCCCAGGTTATGGGAAACCTGCTCCTCTTCAAAGGCAGAAGGGCACTTGAATGTTTTGTCATAGCGGGTCATTGTCATGAAATGGGTTTTCGGCCGTTTTTCCCGCTTGAAAGCCTCAAATTGGCTGAAAGTAAAAGCCTTTGTGAGCTGCCTGGGCCTGTCTGTGCGGAAGTTGAAAAATATAACAGTGTCATTATCGCGTATAGGCACAAACCCCTCAATTACAGTCGGCTGGATGTAATAGTCAGTCTTGTCACCCCGCTTGTAGGCTGTGTTAATTGCCTCAGTCGCGCTACTTGTCCTAAAGCCAAGGCCAAGGGTAAGCATATCATAAGCCGCCTGAGTCCTGTCCCAATTGTTGTCACGGTCCATTGCATAGTACCTGCCAACCACAGAGGCAATCCTGCCAATCCGGAGTTCCTTCATTTTTTTCTCGATAATATCAACATACTTGAGGGCGGATTTCTCATGCACGTCACGCCCGTCTGCAAAAAAGTGCACATATACATTCTGGATATCCATCTGCTTGGCCATATCCAAAAGCGCCAAGAGATGATCCGTGTGCGAATGGACGCCTTCATCTGAGCAAAGCCCCATAAGATGCAATGCAGAATCATTTGCCTTTGAAAACCCCATTGCTCCGATTATTGCTGGGTTTTTTAGGAACTCCCCTGTCCTAATTGAGCGGTTAATCAGCTCGTACATCTGCCAAACAATGCGGCCAGCGCCGAGCGTTAGATGCCCCACTTCAGAGTTGCCTTGGGCCCCGGTAGGTAAGCCAACTGCATTGCCTGAGGCTTCGTTCTTACAGTGTGGGTACTTAGAAATTATGCTATCAAAAAACGGGGTTTTTGCCTGGCTTATCATGTTTCCAGGGTCATCAGGGGCGATGCCCCAACCATCTTGGATAATGAGAATGACGCGGCGTTTCATTTTGGCAGGTTATGCGTAAGACATATATATTTTTTACTCAATAGTCCTTAAGAATTCTTCTGCGATTGCAGCCACATCATCATCCTCGATAATTCCTTCCCAGGGATCCTCGGTGCTGACAATGTTCACCACAACAATATTTGCACCGTTGAATATTGCGCTTCGGGCCTCGCGCAGGTTCACTCCGCCAGCTGCGGAAATACTGACATCAAACTTGCTCTTTACCTTATTGATGTGCTTGTATTCTATTATCTTACCCCTTGTGCTTTCTTCGTCACGGCCCTTGTGCAGAACCACAACATCAGGGGGCTGCCGAAGCTGCATTAGAACCTTGAGCGGTTCATCAACATTGAGCATGTCAATCATGGAAATCATATTTCTATCCTTGCATGTTGCAATAAATAGGGCAAGTGTCTCAACAGATGCGCTCCCCTGTACAGTTGCTGCACGCGCCCCGGCGTAGCTTGCCATCGCCACCTCACCCACTGCACCGTCCATTGTCTTGAGGTCTGCCACAACAATCCCAGGCCATAAGTCGGCCAGGGTTCTAATGCCGTTAATTCCCTCTCGCTTAATGAAAGGCGTTCCTGCCTCAATGAGGATTCTCTCATTGAACTTTATCTTTGGGAGAATCGTAAGTGCAGAGGCCAGCCCTCCATTGAAGGCTATCTGTAGGTACCTTGTTTTATGGTCCATGCCTAAACCTTCTTTAGGAATTCCTTTACATCTGAGGGCAAGAAGAGCACAATTTTTTCAGACGGGTCAGCTGCAATATCCCTTATTGTCTGCAGTGTCCTGAGGTGTATTGCAGCAGGGTTCTTTGAGAGGTTCTCGGCGGCCTTTCTGAGGTTCTTAGATGCCTCCAATTCACCCTCAGCAGAGATTATAACTGCACGGCGCTCCCTTTCAGCCTCAGCCTGCTTTGCCATGGCCCTTTTCATTTCAGCTGGTAATTCAATCTCCTGGATTTTTATTGATTCAATATCAACTCCCCACCCATTGGTTTCACCGTCAACAATCGTCTTAATACTGCTGGCAATCTTCTCCCTCTCGGTGAGCACAAAGTCAAGCTCGGAGTTGCCCACCACATCCCTTAGGGCTGCTTGTGTGTACTGCTTGACAGCAAACTCGAAATCCTCAATCTTGATAATTGCTTCAGCTGGTTTTTCAACTCTGAAATAAACCACTGTGTTGGCCAGTAGGGGTATGTTATCCTTTGTAATGACCTCCTGCTTTGGGATCTCAGCTGTCTTGATGCGAATGTCAACCTTCCTCATTGTCTGGAAAATGGGGGTTATCCACCTCAGGCCAGGTTCCCTCACATTTGAAAATTTTCCCAGCGTGAACACGACTCCGCGTTCGTATTGGTAGAGCTGCTTAATTCCTGAAAACAACAGAATTACGCCAATAAAAAAAAGTATTGACACGACAATTCCAATCATACAAACCACCTCGAATTTTTACCTATATTATGCTGACTAATTCCCTTTGGCTTTTTAAAACTTTCTTTGTTTGAGTTCCATTTATTCCGACAAAAGTTTAATATATCTCTGTGACCTAGAGTTTCATATGTCCCTGAAACTCCTCTCTTGGAATGTGAATGGCCTTAGGGCAATCCACAAGAAAGGGTTTGTGGAATGGATGGAAAAGACCCAGCCGCATATACTGTGCTTGCAGGAGACAAAGGCAGAGGAGTCGCAATTGCCTGATAATTTGAAAATTATTTCTGGTTACAATTCATTTTTTTGCTCTGGTGAAAAACCGGGTTATAGCGGCGTGGCTATTTATTCAAAAGAAAAGCCACTGAATATTTTAACAAGCATTGGGATCAAGAGGTTTGACAGCGAAGGTAGGATTCTGATTGCAGATTTTAAAAGCTTCGTACTTTGCAACATATATTTCCCCAATGGCAAGATGTCAAATGAAAGGCTCAAGTACAAGCTGGATTTTTATGATGCCTTTTT
>CAIWSB010000002.1 GCA_903915225.1 uncultured Candidatus Woesearchaeota archaeon | reverse complement strand
TTTTTTATTTTTTTTATAAAATTATGTTTTATTTCTTAGAAGCACTCTGCGTGAGTTCAAAATTTTCTTTTAACACTATACTTATTTCACTCCTCGTAATCTTTTTTCAGAAAAGGCAAAACCAGAACTCTTAACAAGCGTTTAACTCATCAAAACCTTTATAAATCTCTACAAAACCTAAATTAAAAACGTAAACGGAAGGCGTTTAAATGAATCTCCATTCCAGCATATATTATCATTTCCATCGCTTCATAAAAGCTATTCAGATTTACTTTGCCATCGCCGGTCCAGGGATAATAGTGATGCTGGCTGATAATGATGCAGGTGGAATAACAACCTATGCTGCCACAGGCGCCAAATACGGGTTCAATCTAATATGGTTTCTTGTGCTCTTGGGTCCGGTGGCCTATTTTGTGCAAGAGATGACTGTGAGGCTCGGGGCTGTGACAAAAAGGGGCCATGCAGAAGCCATCTTTGATGCATTCGGTTCCTTTTGGGGATGGTTCTCCTTCATAGATCTTACCCTGGTGAACTGGCTCACGCTAATAACTGAATTTATTGGTATGACTGCAGCGCTAGTAATATTCGGTATCTCACCCATTGTCACTGTTGCAATGGTTTGCACCCTGATGGGGATAATGATAATCAATGGAAGATACTGGACCTGGGAGAAGCTTTCCTTAGTATTCTGCGCATTAAATCTTATTTATATCCCTGCAGCTTTTCTTGTTCACCCCTCTGTTCCTGATATTCTGAAGTTCGGGCTTATCCCAAATTTCCCCGGCGGTTTCAACGGAGAGTTGTTCTTCTTCCTCATGGCTAACATAGGCACAACAATTGCCCCATGGATGCTCTTCTTCCAGCAGAGCTCTGTTGTGGATAAAGGTATGAAAGAGAAAGATATCCCCTGGGGGAGATTTGACACACTAATAGGTTCAATATTCACTGTAGTTGTAGCGGTGTTTGTAATAGTTGTCACAGGAACCCTACTTAGGGGTTCAGGAATAGATAGCGCAGCCAGGGCCGCAATTGAGCTAATGAAGACAAACCATTATCTCGGAACGTTCCTCGCTATAGGGCTGTTCAATGCGGGCCTTCTGGGAGCGATCTGCATCTCTCTTGCTAGCTCATGGGCATTTGGAGAGGTATTCGGCTGGGCGCACTCACTAAACAACAAGATACGTGAAGCGCCATGGTTCTACATCTGTTATTTTTTTGCATTGATAACAGCAGGGACCGTGGTTTTAATACCCGGTGCCCCTCTTGTGCTCATAACCCTATTTGTTCAGGTAATAGCCGTAACTTTATTACCTGCCGCTCTGGTGTTCCTAATACTGCTCCTTAACAATGAGGAGCTTATGGGAAAATATAAGAACACGCTGGGGCAAAACATAATAAGCATAACTGTGGTTGTGCTTATCATACTGCTATCAACATTATACGCAATTAGCACATTATTCCCAAATCTGTTTGGATAGGTGATGAAAGATAAAAATGCTCGCATTCAGGGTTTTCAGGAGCCTCTTTGACTTTTCGAGGATAAGGGAGATAAACGAGAAGTACAAGACACCCAAGATAACAATGACCAGGGGGGTTAAGATAGCGCTCCTTTTCCTCAGGCTATACTTGGTATTCCTTGTGCTGGTATTAATCTTCAAATTTGTAACCATGATAATATGATAGTTTCATCCTAAAATGGCAAAAAAAGACGATACAAATAATGAAGAGAAAACCTATTACCTCAGCGAGATACAGGGTTCCAAGGTGTTTTTCAGGCTAAAAAGGATTGGCAAATTGGTGGACCTCAAAATAGTGGACAAAGATAAAATCGCTGAAGTGACCCACATCACAGTAGCAAGGCGCTTTGGTTGGACACCTCTCCTGGTGCCAATAGAAAAGGTCGTATTCTATCCCCATAAGCGCGTTGAGATAAATATTGATGACATGGAGAAGTATGAGGGTGAGCCTGGGGAAAACTCCATACTGCTTAAAGACCACATCCTGGACAAGAAAGTCCTAGATATGGAAGACCGGGAAGTGGAGATAGTTTATGACGCGATACTGGTTGAGAGGGAAGGGAAGCTTTATGTGACTGCAGTTGATGTGAGCAGCAGTGGGCTTTTCAGGAGGCTTGGGCTCAAGTGGCTCGCAAATCTGCTTAACAAGATGAGCAGGCGTCCGAGAGAAAGGACCATCGCTTGGACTTATCTTCAGCCTCTGCCGGATAATATTGGTAGTTTCAAGGGGAATGTGAAGCTCACTGTCCTTAAGGACAGCCTTGCAGAGATACCTGCTGTGGACCTGGCCAAAATATTTGACGAACTCAACCCCAAGCAGAGAGAGATTTTGTTCAATGAACTGGATACTGACCAGGCATCAGACACATTGGAGGAAATAAGCCCAAACATCCAGCGTTCATTGATATCCTCTCTGAAAAAGGAAAGGGTAGTAAAGCTCATAAACATTATGACCTCAGGACAGGCTGCGGACATATTGGCTGCCCTGCCGCATGACGATGCTCAGGAAATCCTGACATTTATTGACAAGGAAAACGCCGAGAAGATCAAGCAGATTATGGATAAGCACGAGGAGAAGATATCTCACTATACCACTAAAAAATTCATTAAGTTTAAGCCAGAAGTCAAAGTTAAGGATGCGCTTGAGAAATACCCCCATGTGGCCAGGAACAAGGATGTTGTCATGTACCTCTATATTCTTACAAACGATGGCACGCTTCTAGGAGTTATAGACATAAAGGAACTATTGCATGCTGGCTTTAAGGCAAAGCTGGGTGACATCATGGTAACAACTTACGTAAGCCTGCACATGAACGATAACCTCAAATATGCATCAGAGATGTTCTCAAAGTATGAGTTCAGGGCCCTCCCTGTGGTCGATGACAACAAGAAATTGCTGGGGGTAGTTACTTATAGGGACGTGATGAATCTCAAGCACCTGTTCATCAGCTAATAGGGAAAAATATAATAATGAAATTCTGGTCTTATCTTCTATGATAGAAATAGACGGCTCACACGAAGAGGGGGGCGGACAGATTCTCAGGACAGCCCTCGCTTTATCTACAGTCACAGGCAAGCCGTTTATTATTCGCAGCATACGCTCAAAGAGGCCACAGCCCGGGTTAAAACCCCAGCACGTTATGGCCATCAGGGCAATGGAAAGTCTCACAGGGGCGAGATTCAAGGGTGCTGATGTGGCCTCAACGGAGGTTGAATTCTGGCCAGGGACAGTACAGCCAGGAAATTTCTCCATTGATATTGGCACTGCAGGCTCAATCACACTCTTGCTTCAGGCATTGATGTTACCGATTGTTGCATCAAAGAAGAATGTGTCTCTCAAGATAACTGGAGGCACAGATGTCGAATGGAGCCTGCCCTGGGATCATTTCAATACTATCTTGCGCCCATTTATTCAAATGCGGCTTGATGCCAAACTTGTAAGGAGAGGCTATTACCCAAAGGGCGGCGGAATTGTGGAGCTGGCTTTTTCTGATAAACCCTCATCTGAGCCCTTAATACTCAAAGAGAGGGGAAAAATCGATTTGATCAGAGGGGTGTCACATGCCTCCTATTTGCTCGCCAAAGGGAAGGTTGCAGAAAGGCAGGTTGAGTCATGCCAGCACCGCCTCTCTAACTTAGGGGTGCCAATAGAAATTGAAGTTTCATATTCTGACTCTTTTTCACCTGGTTCTGGGATTTTCATTGCAGCCCATTGTGGAAGTAACATCATTGGCTCAAGTGCCCTAGGTAGAATTGGGAAAACAGCTGAAGCAGTGGGGGAGGAGGCTGCACGGGGCTTGCTTGATGAGCTGAGATCTGGAGCTCCATTGGACAAATACACTGGCGATCAATTGCTCCAATTCCTTAGGCCCGGAGACATTATTCAGGTCCCTGAAATAACCGGCCACATAAAATCAGGGCTCTATGTGTCAGAATTGTTCCTCGGGAAAACCCTTGCGGTTGAGGGAAACCTAATCAAAGCTTTGTGAGCTCAATTGCAGTCTCAACCCGTTTCAAATCAAAGTTGTATTTGTCCCGTAATGCACGGGATGCTGAATGCAGGGCTTTCATCAGCACATCATATGATTCCTCTGCATCACCCGCCATCTTGTTCTCAATGAAGAATTCAATCTTCTTTAGCTCTGACTCAACATACTCCTCATCAACCCTCCTTGGGGGCTTATCCGGTGTATGCTTGAGCTTGCCCAGAGGTGGGCTAGGCACGTGGGTCAGGTGCGGCATCTTGAGCTTGTTGTCAACATTAAAACTAAATTCAGAATCCTCTACAACTTTGCGCGGCATAGGCAGTAAATACCGAGGGAGATATATAAATTTTTTGATATGTCTT
The DNA here is from genome assembly GCA_903915225.1 of uncultured Candidatus Woesearchaeota archaeon. Classification (GTDB taxonomy): domain Archaea; phylum Nanobdellota; class Nanobdellia; order Woesearchaeales; family B29-G15; genus B29-G15. Next base: position 12,119 of record CAIWSB010000002.1, on the reverse strand, counting down.
TACCTAAAATTTAGATATGAATGGCAGCAACAATGGCGCCGCTGGGGCGGGGGACGGCCCCTACGGGGTGCCCCAGGAGGAGCGATAGCTCCAACGGCCGCCATTATTGTTGCTGCAGATTTCATTAAAAAACACTGCAGAACTCAAGGTTTTTATGGCGCTGAGGCGCGGTTTGCCACCCTGGCGAGGGTCCCGACTTAAGGTGCCTACGGGCACGGTCAGTCACCCCAATAGTGGGGGCCCCGACTGGCACCATAAAGTTTTTAAGCAAGCCCAAAAGAACTCTCGTCATGGAAATAAAGCACTGCATAAGCTGCAAGAAAAACATATCCAACGACAAAGGCGCAGTGGAGTTTAAGTGCCCCAACTGCGGTGAGTCTGAGATGATTAGGTGCAGCCACTGCCGCACACTGGCAGCTGAATACACCTGCCCAAAGTGCGGGTTTACAGGCCCAAACTAAAATGGCCACTGTTCTAATTACTCTCAGGATTATGCCCACCTCTCCAGATGAGAATCTGGACATTATTACTGACCTGGTTGCCAAGTTCATCAAGGGCTTTGGCGGACACCTTCACAGGACCGAGCAGAAGCCAATTGCATTTGGGCTCAAATCCATTGAGGTTCTGTTCACCAGTGATGAAGCCAAGGGCTCAACAGAAAAGCTGGAGAGCGAGATTGCAGGCGTCAAGGGCGTGAGTTCAGTTGAGGTTATTGATGTAAGGCGCACAGTCGGCTAAAACTTTTTAAATAGCCCTAGTATTTTCTAGACAATGGAACTCCACAAGCAATTCGCCAGTGTGTTTCTTAAGGAGGGCGATCCTTTCACCCAAATCCTGGGCCAAGCCAAGGTCAAGCGGGAGCTCAAGAGCGCCCTAATGGCCCGAAGAAACGTCATAATTGTCGGGCCGCCCGGGATTGGGAAGACAACACTGGCCAAGAACGTGGCTGCAATCCTCCCAGACATCTCTGTGAACGACTGCGGCTTCAACTGCATTCCTGAAGAGCCCATCTGCCCCAACTGCCTCTCCAAGAAGTCCACCAAAACAAAGCACCTCAAGGGGGAATCAAGATTTATTCGCGTCCAAGGCTCGCCAGACTTAACGCCAGAGGATTTGCTGGGGGATATTGACCCAATCAAGGCCCTAAAGTTCGGACCACTATCACCCGAGGCATTCACGCCCGGGAAAATATTCAAGGCCAACCAGGGCGTGCTGTTCTTTGACGAGCTCAATCGCTGCCCTGAGAAGCTGCAGAACGCTCTCCTCCAAGCACTGGAAGAGGGCACAATCACAATCGGGAATTATGATGTTGACTTCAAGGTGAACTTCATTTTCATTGGCACAATGAACCCCGAGGACAAGACAACAGAGGAGCTCTCTGATGTCCTCATTGACAGGTTTGATTTCATATACATGGGCTATCCTGAAAGCCTCGATATTGAGGTGGAAATAGTGAAGTCCAAAGGGCGCTCACTGCTCTCTTTCCCACAGCCCCTGCTGCGGGAGGCAATCAAGTTCGTTCGTATACTTCGGGATGATGAGAAGCTGGAGAAGAAGCCCAGCGTACGAGCATCTTTAGGGCTTTATGAGCGCGCCCAGGCAAATGCAATGCTCAGGAAAGCAAAGTCTGTTGCTTTTGAGGACATTGCGGCATCTGTGCTCTCTGTTCTTGGCCACAGGATTAGGCTCAAGCCCTCAGCCCAATATCTTGTGACACCAAATGATTATGTGAACGAGCAATTCTCAAGATTCTGCCACAATGAGCGCCTCGACACCCTTCCGGGTGATTCCCGGTAGCTCAGACACAGTAGCCAAGGCAACTGAAAAGGCAATTGAATTCGAGGGCAAGCTGGCCTCGCAGCTTAAGGAGAACAAGCTCATGCATTCTGTCCTCCAGAACGACAGGACAATAATCAACGACGGAAAACTTCTCAAGGAAGCCCTCAACATGGGCCAGAGCAGCCTCGTGCCCGATGCCATGTTTGAGACGCTTGTGAGCGATTACAAGCTTGCCGAGAAACTCTTTGGCAAAGGCTTGCTTAGGCTAGCAACAGGCCATTCTCCGGATTATCTCAAGCAAAATCTCCGCATCCCTGAATTTAGGAAAAAACTCCGGGGGGATATGGACAGGATTAACGAGCGCCTTGTGAATGAGGGCTATCTCGAAAAGGATGGGAGCATAACAGGGTTTGGCATTGACCTTGCATCTGTGGTCCTCTATGTGGAGGAGCTTGAAAGGCTTATTCCGAAGGGTACTCTCAGCGGGAAGCTCTCAAAATACCCCAATCCTTTCGGGGAAAAGGGTGAAGGCATAAAATTCCACAGGGGGCTCTCATACAAGGACATAAATGTGAAAGGCACACTCAAAATGGCAGCGAGGAGGCTCCACAAGGAATTAATTGTTGAGGATTTGATTGCTCACAGGAGGGAAGCGCGTGGCACAAAGCATGTTGTGTTCCTGCTGGATTCCAGCGGGAGCATGCGCGAAACCAAGATTGACCACGCAAAGCGTGCAGGGGTTGCTCTTGCCTACAAGGCAATAAACGACGGCAACAAGATAGGGCTTGTCGTGTTCTCAACAAGCGTGCTGGTTGCAGAAAAACCCTCCCGCGATTTCACTTCTATCCTCAGAAAAATTGCCCGCGTATCTCCTAGAAAGGAAACCAACCTTGCAGAGGCTATAAAGACTGCAATTGGGCTTTTCCCTCGTGGAGAGCACACCAAGCACATAATTGCCTTGACAGACGCCCTACCAACATTCGGGAATGAGCCTGAGCAGGAAACCCTTGCCCAGGTCTCAAATGCCCGCGCAGCAGGAATAACCTTCTCTCTTGTAGGGATAGGGCTTGACAGCAAGGGCGAGGAGCTGGCAAAAAGGATGGCTGAGCTGGGCAATGGCAGGCTCTACGCTGTCAGGCAGCTCGAGGGGCTGGACAGGATTGTCCTCATGGATTACCTGGCGCTGAAATAGGCACAAAATTCTTAAACTTGCACATATTACACATATTTAACTGCATTAAATGAGGTGAATAAAATGCCGACACTTACACTAGCCATCCCTGCTGAATTAAAGAGAGAAATGGACTCCCTGCCAGAGCTGAATTGGTCAGAGATAGCTCGAAAAGCCATTGCAGAGAAGGCTGCAGAGTTCAAGCTCTTTAAATCTATTATAACAAAATCCAAATTTACAGCAAAGGATGCAGATAAAATAAGCGAGAAGATCAACAAATCACTCTACAAAAGCTATGAAGAGTGAACTAAGGGTTGTTGTTGATGCAAACATAATCTACTTCTGAAATCTCCCTTCTTCTCAGATGAAAGCAATTCCGACAATGACTTTTCTGTCCAATGAGTTCAAATTTCCTCGCAGCAACAATGGCGCTGGCCGGCCGGGGGATAAGGAACTCCTCAGAGTTCCGAGCCCCCTACGGGGTGGCCGGCGAGCTCGGTGGAACACCGAGCGACAGCTGCCATAATTGTTGCTGCAATTTGCATTTAAGGATTATATTCGTGGAAGAGCCTACATGACGAAACCTTTTTAAAAATGCCCCTCAATCCCCTTCTAAGATGAAGATTCTTGCATTTGCGGATGTGCACGGGAGCCAAGAGGCCCTGGACAGGATTATTGCCAAGTCCTCAAATGCTGATGTGCTTCTCTGCGCCGGGGATCTTTCAAACTTTGAGCATGGGCTGCACAAGATGCTCGGCAAGCTCGCCCAATGCCACAGGCTGCTCATAATAATCCCCGGGAACCATGAGGGCGAGGAGCTGCTCAGGGATGAGTGCGCACGCTTTGAGGGCATTGTTTACCTCCACCGCGGGTTGTACCGCTTAGGCGACGTCTGCTTTGTGGGCTACGGCGGAGGCGGCTTTAGCGAGGTGGACAGGGATTTTGAGAATTTTGTTAAAAAGGCCCGCGGTCACATGGAGGGCAAGGTTGTGCTGGTAACTCACGCGCCACCGTATGGCACAAAACTGGATAAGATCTATGGGGAGGCTCGCGGGTGCAAATCCATCCGAGACTTTATCATCGCACAGAAGCCAGTACTCGCTGTGAGCGGCCATCTCCATGAGAATGACGGCGTTGAGGATTACATAGGTAAAACCCACCTGATAAACCCTGGAAAAAAAGGGAGAATTCTGTTCGTTCAGTAGCGCCAGTTCATTGGAGGCCTTTCCTTCTTCCATCCCCTGTTGTGGGGCACCGGGTGGTTCTTGAAACGGCTCTCAAAGAACTTGTCCTTGGGCGGAGCCCTGTGGTAAACAAAGAGCCAAACTACTAGGAGCGCAACCACAATAATCCCCAGGAATAAAGCTAGCTGCTCGTTCTTAGTCATGCCACCCTCTACCTTTTGCACAGGTGGCTGCTGTGGAACAGTTGTGGGCGTTGTTACAACAGTTACTGATTGGCATTGGCTCACTACCTTCCAGCCTGTGGGCACATCACAAGGTGTAGGGAACTTTGCGCAAGCCCCTGCTGGGCTCTGTGCCGAGGTTATAACCTGGGCGCAAACCGGAGGGGTAATTACTTGCTGTGATTTCTTTACACTTATTGCAAAGTATGAGAATCCAGTGGTTATTGCCTCGAAATTTGAGATTTTGCCGTCATCGCCGTCGAATGATGTGGGGAGCTCTGTCCAGACCCCATCCTTGAAGTGGAGGAGCACTACATCTGACGCATCCACACCATTGTCGATAAGCCATTGGTGATCGACTTCAAACTTAATTTTGGCAGACTTCAGGTTCCCGGTTAAATCAACGCTGGGGGTTATTTTTAGGTATTTGTAAACCATGCTCACAACACCAGATTCACTGGTTGTTGGGACTGCGATGGCAAACCCAGACTCATCAGTACCCAGTGTGTCAACTGTTTCAACCTTTACTGTGACGTCTCCCAATCTGTCGGTGAGTGAAAGCTCAACGCTGGAAACCTGATTCCAGGTGTCTGAGGCAAATGTTTGAGTAATTGAAGAGGGGGAAGAGCCGGATGAACCAGTATCCGAGAATCCATGATGGACCGTAACATCAAAGCACTGGTAATCCATGGAATCGTTGAGGTTGCCTGCTGTGTCGTTTGCATACATGTTCCAGCAAACACGGTCGCCGCCATGGCCTGTTGTGTCAATTGACCCCACGCAGTCATCTGACGTCCCGGTTAGTGTGCAGGTGCTGGTAACCCATGAGCCTGTGGCATTTGTCCTAAAGATTGATGTGTCGAGTGCAATGTTGTCTGCCCACATTGCAGATGCAGTAACGCTGGTTCCTTCTGTGACAGAGCCGCCGGAGTTGTCTGAAACAGTGGAGTATGTCGGGTTGGTAATGTCCTCAACACTGAAGCAATGGTTGGGCATGGTTGTGTTGTGATTTCCAGCCCTGTCACGAGCAATCATTTTCCAGCAGATGTTTTCGCCAGCATATCCATCTGTGTGAATGTGTTTTATGCACCAGGTGCTAGTGCCGGAAAGTGTGCAATTGCTTACATTTGTCCAAGTGCCCGAGGCATTGGTGCGCAGGAATGCACGGTCGAGAGCCAGGTTGTCTCGCCATCTGACAGATAAATTCACAATCGCGCCCTCATGCACTGCGCCGACTGAGTTGTCAGCCGCATCAGAGTACCACGGCTTTTTCACATCAGTAATTGTGAAGCATTGCTTGGGCATGGTGTTGTTCATATTGTTAGCAGTGTCATTTGCATACATATCCCAGCATAGGTGTTTGCCAGGGTATCCATTGGTTGAAATTGTCTTATTGCACCAGGCTGCAGTGCCTGTGAGCGCGCAGGTGCTTCCTTTTTGCCACGACCCTGTGACGTTAGTTCGCAGGATTGCAGTATCAAGAGCAAGATTGTCTGTCCAATGGGCATGGACTGCAACCCCTGTTCCCTCAGCAACTGAACCGCCGGAGTTATCAGAAACATGGGAATATGTTGGGAATGTGATATCCCTCACTGTAAAGCAATGTGTGCTTAGGGGCATGGTACTGTTCAAATTGCCGGCTGTATCGTTTGCCCACTCGTTCCAGCAGATGTGCTTCCCTGCCTTGCCCACAGTGGAGATTGTCTTGTTGCACCAACTGGTAGTGCCAGTCAGTGTGCAGGAGTTAATTTGCCATGAGCCAGATGCGTTTTGCCTGAAGAGGGCAGTGTCCAGCGCGACATTGTCTGTCCAGGAAACTGAAGCTGAAACAGTAGCACCCTCGGCTACCGAGCCGCCGGAGTTGTCAGCACCGTGTGAGTACCATGGCTTTTTCACGTCGGTAACTGTGAAGCATTGCTTGGGCATGGTGTTGTTCATATGGCCGGCTGTGTCGTTTGCATACATATCCCAGCAGACGTGCTTCCCGGCATCCCCTGCTGTGGAGAGGGTATCATTGCACCAGGAAGTGCTGCCCATGAGCGCGCAGGTGCCTACACCCTGCCATGATCCTGAGGCATTATAACGCAGGATTGCGGTGTCAAGGGCCACATTGTCAGTCCAAAATGTGTGGACTGCAACCCCTGTTCCATCGGCAACTGAACCGCCGGAGTTATCAGAAACATGGGAATATGTTGGGAATGTGATATCCTTAACATCAAAGCAATGTGCTGGCATTGTGTTGTTCCATAGCCCCAGGGTGTCATTTGCCCACATATTCCAGCAGAGTCGTTCTCCTGGATGCCCGAGGGTTGGTATTGTTGCATTGCACCAGTCGCCTGTTCCTGACATGGCGCAAGATCCAGCAAACTGCCAAGAGCCACTCGCGTTTGTTCTAAATACACCTGTGTCCAGCGCAACATTGTGCCAATAGGTTGACACCTGGACCGGCACGCCGTCATTGACTGAGCCGCTGGAGTCATCCTCATCAACTGAGTAGTAAGGTGGAGTCACATCTGTGACGTTAAAGCAATGGGTGGGCATTGTATTGTTCAATCGGGCGCCGTTATCCCAGGCGTACACTTTCCAGCAGACCTCTTTGGATGCAAGCCCGGTTGTGGCTATTGTGGAATTGCACCAGTCTGCCACACCCGAGAGTGCGCAGGTTGACACGTTGTCCCATACGCCTGTCTCATTTGTGTATACTATGGCGTGATCCAGGGCAATGTCATCCTCCCAATAGGTGTGTAAATTGACAGGGGTTCCCTCTGCAACTGCACCCATTGAATCATCCGCATCCTGGGAATACCAGGGTTTTAGCAATTCGAGGACACTGAAGCTGACTGTTGATGGTGATAAGAATAGCACTCGGTCGAGGTTGGTTTCGCCTACCAGTACACCCAGGCCAACCTTGTAGTCCTTGTTAGCATCAACATCGGGCACTGTCCAGTAGAAGTTCACAATGACTTCAGGGGCAGCGCCAACTGTGGCGTTATAGGCATTTGAGCCGAAACCATTGTTGTAGCCGTACTGGTAGCCATAGCCAAAATCAAAGTGAGAGGTATTGGTGTTTGCCGTGGATAACTTGAAGCCGTAGCCATAGCCATAACCAAAGCCATTGCCATGATAGGTATAATTAGCTGTGATACTCGTTATGTTAATATCGCATATTTCAGAATTATTTGATAAGGCAGTTCCGTTGAGATAGAAAAGGCACCTCTCGGCATTTGTTATGGGGTCAAGGGGCGTGTCATCCAGGAGAACAACTATGTACTTCATGGTGACCATATCAGTTGTGTGGATATCAACCTTGCCTGTGAAAATAACCTGCTCGCCGCTATGTGGGTTACCGGCGCCAGTGCGCGTGAGTCCAACTGTAATTGCCTTTGCTGGACCTGAAAGAATCAATAAACCGACAACAGCCAAGGTCATGGCAAAAGCCAGTACCTTCTTCCACACGACTCCTCTTTTTTTCATGGGCATACACCTAAGATGTTATTTCTAGAAAGTTAGTTATATTTAAATGTTTTTATTTTTTCGACCAAAAAAGATTTAAATACCTCTATTGAAATGGGGAGGATGGGAGTTAAGAGGCAAGAAAAGGAGTTTTTACTCGACCTGGGGAGTTCTCCTGAGCCTTCTGTTAAGCAACCAGCCAAGATTGGGCTATGGCTGGGATATGTGCTTCCTCTGGTTGTTTTACTTGCGCTTATGGTTTTTATCTCCTCACAGCACCGAATGCCCTCTCTTGGATTTGATCTCAGTTACCTGCACATTGTAGAATACTTCATTTTGTCTGTTACTTTTCTCCGGCTCTTTTCATATCTCAAGGCCCCTGCGCCTTATATCATGGCTATATTATTTACAATACTAGTAGGGGGATTTGATGAGGTCTATCAGGGGTTTGTGCCAGGCAGAACGAAGAGTATTATAGATTTCTTTTTTGATATTGGCGGTGCTCTACTTGTTTTCGTTCTTAAGCTTCTTAGAAGGTTTGCGTTTTTTGACAAATTCTTTGAGTAGCACGGTTATTGCCATCGCTCCTAGGATAACCAAGAAATTTGACAGGGCAGTGATTGGTATCCTCAACACGAGGTTTGAGAACATGACTGCCAGCACAATAATGGCAATGCTGAGGCCGAATGCAACCCCGAACTTCTCAATCCAGTCCTCAAGGTCGTCGAAGAAGCATCTCACCACAACCCAGCCTGGGAGGAAAAGTACGTATACTGCGCCAAAGATGATTCTAAGCCCGTCCAGGTATGGTATCTTGTAGAATGCCAGGACACCTGCTCCTATGAATCCCAGGATGATGAATGCGAGCCAACCCTTGATTTCGGTTTTTAATTTCATGGTGTTTGTGAATGGGCAACGGAGTTATAAATTTTTTGATTGAATTTGTAAATTGTTTTGTTGTCGAACTCGTAAAAGGGCTGCATGAAGGTGCTGTGGAGTATTGTGTTTGTATACAGGAGCTCAAACCCAGTGCTGTTGAAGAATTTTCCAATACAGTCCAGGTCGCCTGCCAAGTAGCATCCTCCGACCTGCGAATAATATGTTGTGTTTGCTCCATGGGCCGGGCTTAGAGAGATAGGCTTGAGGTTGTAATATGGTAGAGCGTAAGACTGGAGATGGTCTGTCAGAAGGTATGCACCGGGCATTGCTTTCCCGAACTCTGTGAAAAGCTCACTTTCTTCCTTGGTTAAGTAGACAACATACGGTTCCCTCGCGCGGATGTTCTGGACTGCTGCAAAAGGCATCAGTATGATTAGGGCTAAGAACAATATTACACGTTGGTTGTATTTTTTTGTCAATCTGTAAACTGCATAGCCCACGAAGAAGGGGGTTAGGAGAAAGATGTAGGTGATTAGGCGTCTGTAAACCAGAAGGAACCCTCGCCAGACCCAGTAGAGGAACATATCTACCGCCATGAAGCCAAAGATAGGCACTAGGAGTGAGGTGGCTTTCTTCTCGTAGACAAAGATGAGGTAGAAGCCTATTGCGAGAAGTATTGCGAAGCCGAAGCCGAGAAGGTTCATATATTGGAAGTAGGGCCAGGCCTTGTCGAACATACCGACTTCTGAGGCGATTGACATCAAAGTATCGCTCCCATGGATTGTGATAAAGGCCAGCACTGCAATTACCCCTACACCTGCCATGAAGGGGAGCATCTTCCATGCTTTTCTGTTGAAGACGAAGAAGAGTGCTGTTGTCAGCAGTACGAAAACCATCGTGCTGGTGTGGATTACTGCTATTGCTGCAAAACATAGACCTGCTTCCCAAAGCTTTGCCCTCATGAAGAAGTAGAAGTACAAAAGTGTAAGAACCATTGCAAATGAGAGGTTGACCAGGTAGAACGGCCCGAGCATTGTGATTTGCGAGAGGACTAGCGGCTGGAAGGCCATGATGGATAAAGCGGCTATCTTGTTTTTGAATAGGAATTTTGACAGGGTGTAAAATAGCAGCGCCATGATCGCATTGAGGATTGCGGGTAAGAAGATTGCGAATGAGATTATTTTTGCACCTGTGATGCTTGAGAGCACTGTCTGGAATACCGAGTTACCAATTGGGCCGGATTGCGGTTGGCCTGAGAACGGCTCGTCGCTGTGGATTGCGTGTTGCTTAAGGATGTCATCTGCCTCAACAGTCATCATCCAGGAGTCTATGTGCAGCGGCATCCCTGTCTCTAGATGGCCGTGGAGGTTTAGAAGAACTATGAAAACTAGGATAAATGATGCTGCTAGGTAGTGCCATCTCATCGCACTATAGAACGGTATGGAGATTTAAGTAAGTTTTGATGGATAGGTTTGGAAGAAATTCGCTTTTTTTAGGGGAGAGGATAAAAACCCCGTATTTTTAAGGAGCGATATGCAAAGGTATAAAAGCACGGAAGGGGTAATATCCATAAATATGGATAAAACTATCCAAAAAATTGGATTTAGTAAGAAAGAGCTGCTCTTAATTAAACCTCTATTAAAAGAACCCTGGAGGGAGTTTACCCTCACTGAGATTAAAAGAAGCTCTGGAAATAAATCTCACCACTATGTATTCGAGGCGTTGAAGCAGTTTTCATCTTTTGGCATACTCAAAGAGGAAAAAAGGGGGAATACTAACAACTACCGTTTAAACGAACTTAGCACTGACATCTCCTATCTTGTTCTGTTAGAAGCCTTGATCCGCCAAGAAAGGAAAGATATCCCATTCAACAATGTGCTTAAGGTGGTTGAGAAGATAAAAAATAAGTTTTATTCTCTTTTTGTTGTTGGGAGTTACGCTGAAAAAAAACAGAAACCCAATTCGGATATGGACTTGGCAATAATAATCCCTGACACCGAGTCGAAGAAGCCTTATGAGGTTGCACTTAAAGAGGGAGAATTCACTATCCCTGAGATTCATGGCCTTGTGTTCAGCGAGACTGAACTCTTACTAATGCTCACTAACAAGGAATTCAACTTTGGGAAAGAAATTGTTAAAAAGCATGTGTTAATTGCCGGAGCGGAACCCTACTACAAGATTTTGTTTGAGGCCCTGCAAAATGGATTCAAAGGTTGAGGTTTACCTTAGGCGGGCCAGAACAGAGGTTGACTCTGCTATTATTCTCTTTGAGGCTTCGAGTCGGAATGAAGTAAAAACCTTTTTCAATCTGGATGAAGGCGCGACTTTTTTCAGCGGGGTAATCTCTCATGCTTAATATGCTATATTTTACTGTGCCAAGGCAATGCTGCTCTCCAAAGGGATAGAAGCTTTGCCTCCCGAGGTGCATAAAAGAACCTACGAGGCTTTCAAGAAGGCATTCATTGACTCCGGGTTGCTGGACGCCAGGCTTCTGATGATTTACCAGGAATTGATTGTGAGGGCAGAGGTTCTTCTAGGGGTTTATAGGGAAGAAAAGAGGAAGAGGGGGATGTTCACCTACAACACGATTCCACAGGCAAACAAGCCCCCGGCAGAGGAGTCGATTGGACACGCCAAGATGTTTCTAAAGCACTGCAGCGCATTCCTGTCAAATTAGTCAGCTTTGTTTCAACTGTACACAAAATGAATAGTCGAAGGCAGCAAAATCCTTTTTGTTCTGCAGGATGACTCTTTGCTTGTGAAAAAAATGACAATAGAGACATTCGAGCAGATTACTAAACCTTTGAAAGAGGCAGCCAAAAAGGTGGGATTCCATGAGAACGAAGTGGAGGGCTTAGTCCACAAGTTAAGGAAAAAATGAGGATTACTTCTTCTCCAACTTTTTCTTCTTCTCAGGCTCAGAAAGGTAATTTTCAGTAGTTGGAACCTTTTGCCCGCTCCTCTGTTCAAGTTCTTTTCTTGCCACACCCGCAACTGTGCCTCCCTCTTTTGCAGCCTCTTTATTCTCAGTAAATCACCTTGCATCCTTGGCTCTTGTTATCATGGTAGTTGAGGCTTCCCCCAGCATTGAAAAAATTAGTTCCAGATCATTCATGTGGTCCCGAAGGTTTTCCTTTTTTAGTCCTTTAAATTCCCTATATTCGTTTGGAGTCATGCCAAAGGCTGCTTTTGAGATCTCTGCAGTGAGAATAGCATATTCTCTTTTCTCAATTAACCCCCTTTTATGCCACTCATCGGTTAGCTCATCTCGTATCGCAATGCCTCTTACTCTTTTCTCAATCCAATCATCAGAATAGCCTTTTGCCTTGAATAGCTCCTTCATTCGCCTTTGGGCTAATTCGGGGTTTTCTATTTCTTGGATTCTCTCATAACCAACCTTTGCAAGCCACTGCTTGAAGGGCTCTGCTTTCT
>CAIWSB010000001.1 GCA_903915225.1 uncultured Candidatus Woesearchaeota archaeon | reverse complement strand
TGTGTACTTGGTGCTGTTTACTTTGTTTTCACCGGAATCATCACCACAGCACTCTAGTTTGGCATTTGAATCATACTCGGGCAACACGGGCTCCCCGCTTAAAAGCCATTTCTTGCCGCAGTACGACTCGCAGCCCTGCTGCGAGGTATCACAGTCATACCAGGTGGCGGTGTCGCAGAAGAGGGTCTCTCCAGAAAGAACCTGGGATGCGCCACCATTTGGAGAAGAAGTAAAACAGATTGAAGAATAAACACAATCCCTTGGGGAGTTGCAGCAGACAGTATCTGTGGGTAATGTTGCAAAGGGAGGATAATCGTTAGTTGCACAGTTGGTTATGCAGCCGGTTTTGCGGCTATTTACTGTCTCATTGGTATCATCGCCGCAGCATTGCTGCGTGGTCAGATCGTTCAAGGTGTACTCCCATTTATTTGCTTGACGAGGTACACCGGTCTCACCTGCCTTTATCCATGTGTAGCTATTTATGCAGTTCACACCAGTGGATTGACAGTCTCTTTGGCTCGTATCTCTGTTCTCCAGCTGACAAACCTTATTGCATATTAAATGCCTACCATCCAGGTAACTGCAGTCGGTGCCATTGCGGAACTCATCGCAAACTGCGCTACTTTTATGAGTTGAGTTCTCACAATTGAAATCCTGATTGTCGAGGAAGGGCTTGGATTGGGTTTTGTTGAAGCACCAGCCGTCATCCTTGTAAGGGTCATAGTTTGCGCCCTTGCCGTCATTGTCGCAAAGGCCGCTCTTGCATTCCAGGGCTAATGTGCAAGGCTGGCCATCCACCTTCTTGCAGTCCTTATCATAAATGTCCTTTTGCCCATCGCAATCGTTATCATGGGTGTCTGAACAGCTGGTCTCTGTGCCAAGGCTGCCGGAAACCCATTGATAAATGCCGGAGTTTGACATTTGGCATGTATAAGCAACACCCCCGCAGGTGGAGGGCGTGGCGCATTCCCTTGAGGCATCGCATTTAAGTTTGCTAGTGTAAGCGCAAGTGCAGGTTGGACCGCACTGCTTGCTAGTGTTAAGCCAGGTGGAAGTGCAGGCGTCATTGCCGCATGAAGTTAGTTTAGTTTTACCGTCACATATTGATTCCCCAATGTTAAAATTTGTAACTGGAGACCATGAGCCATTATTGCGAACATTGTCCATTGCACGGACGCGGAAATAGTATGTGCTGCCGCGGGTAAGGCTGCACCCGGAGTACGGGCTTGAGGTTGGGCTTGCTGTGCATTCCGGAGATGGAAATGCGTTGTTTGTATTGTCTACCTGAACTTTATAATTGGAAATACCTGAACGTAGATCACTAGAAGCGCTCCAGGTTAGAATGGGAGAAGGACCCTGGCAAACTGAAGAGATGGGGAGGCTTATAGTTGGCTGGGAGGGGACGGTGTTGTCAATCTTAAGCCAGAATGATGTGTCTGTGTATGTGCCCCCAATATTTAACAGGTCGAATGCAGCGGTGTGTATCTTGTAATCCCAATCCTGGCTTGATGTCTTCACATTAGTATTCCATTGGAATGTGGAATCATCATCTAAACAATTGCCATCGGAATCAGCACATATCACACTATCTATGTCCAAGTAAGTATTGTCAATAAGATCATCATGCAAGAGAAAACCGTCACTACGCGAGGTGTAGGAGCGGATTTCACCTGGCGCACCGGAACAGCTTCCTGGGGCACAATCATTATGTGTAAAGCTTAAGTATTGGGATTTTACACCAGAACACGCATCGCTGTGGGTTATCTGCAATTTGAAATTATCCCCTACCTTGACCCAATAGTCGCTACCGCTTACATAGGCGCCGCTCACAAAGGTTGAACCAACGTATGTTGGAGGGGTTGTGTCTCCGCAGCTTGCACCGCCGCAGTCAACACCAGTCTCATCGCAATCCTTAACGCCATTACTGCAATGGCTAACCCATGAACCGGCATTGCACTTCAAAGCGCCATTGCAGGAACCATCAGCAGAACATGCAGACGAATACACGCAGTCGGTGCTTGAATCACAGCAGGCATCATCAGAGGCATCAGAGGTGCAGCCGGAGGTGCATGAACGGGTTTTCTTATTCTCGTTAATTTCGTCGCCGCAGCAAGCTGTTGCAGCTATATCACCGCCAATATTCCAATAACCAGAACCCTTGCAGGAATCACACATTAACTGAGCGCTATCACTATCCAAACTGCTTGAACCACAAGAACCCAAGGAACAAGAATAATCTGTATAAGTACAACCCCCCGGACAAGTGCCAGAGCAACCATCTGCACCGCAACTACTGCTCGACCAAGTTCCAGAGCTGCAAACCCGCCTACTGCCTGAATCATAACAATCAGGAGCAAATGCAGCATCATCAAAAACCGCACCATTGTGCACACACTGGCTTGAACTCGCGCAATATTTAGTACTGCCACTATAATCTGACTTGCAATTCCCAGAACAACACTCGGAGTTCTGAGTGCACGGCCCCCCATTGGATGTGCAGCATGCACCGCAGCTGGCGCCACCACAGTCAACACCAGTCTCATCGCAATCCATAACGCCATTGCTACAATGACTTACCCAGGAGCCAGCACCACACTTTAAAGCGCCATTACAGGAACCATCTGAATAACAAGCAGACGAATACACGCAGTCGGTGCTTGAATCACAGCAGGCGTCATCAGAGGCATCTGAGGTGCAGCCAGAGGTGCATGAACGGGTTTTCTTATTCTCACCATTATCGTCACCGCAACAAGCTACCCCTGCAACATCACCGCCCAGATTCCAAAAGCCAGAGCCCTTACAAGAATCACATCTCAGCTGAGCGCTATCACTATCCAAACTGCTTGAACCACAAGAACCCAAGGAACAAGAGTAATCTGTATAAGTACAACCCCCAGGACAAGTGCCTGAGCAACCATCTGTTCCGCAGCTGCTACCCAACCAAGTTCCAGAGCTGCAATACCACCTGCTGCCTGAATCATAGCAATCAGGACCAAACACACCATTATTGTAAACTGCAACATCGTGCACGCATTGGTCGGAATTAGAACAAAAAGTACCAACAGTGTCATAATCGGATTTGCAATTCCCAGAACAGCACCCGGAGTTCTGAGTGCAGGCACCACCATTGGCTGTGCAGCATGCACCGCAGCTGGCGCCGCCACAGTCAACACCAGTCTCATCGCAATCCATAACGCCATTGCTACAATGACTTACCCAGGAGCCAGCACCACACTTTAAAGCGCCATTACAGGAACCATCTGAATAACAAGTGGAAGAAGAAACACAGTCAGAACTCAAATCACAACAAGCATCATCAGAAGCATCGGAGGTGCAGCCAGAGGTGCATGACCTAGTTTTCTTATTCTCGCCAGTGTCATCACCGCAACAAGTTGTTCCAGCTACGTCGCCGCCTAGATTCCAAAAGCTTGTGCCTTTGCAAGAATCGCACCTTTGCTGGGCGCCATCGCAATCCAAACCGCTGGTGGTACTACAAGAACCGCCTAAGCAAGAATAATCTGTGAAAGTACAACCACCGGGACAAGTGCCTACGCAAACATCAGTCCCGCAGCTGCTGCTCGACCAAGTTCCAGAATTGCAATACAGTCTACTACCTGGATCATAACAATCGGGAGCATATGCACCATTGTTGTAAGCAGTACCACTGTGCACGCACTGGGTTGAACTCGCGCAATATTTAGTACTGCCGCTATAATCTGACTTGCAATATCCAGAGCAACATCCGGTGTTCGTAGTGCATGTACCACCATTTGCAGTGCAGCATCCGGTGTCTGCCATATCTATAGCTCCGTCGCAGTCATTGTCCTTTGAGTCACCGCAATTGCCATTGAGTGTACCTTCATTTGTAGCATAACCACCGCAGGTGCAGTGGCAATCTGCACAGGAGGTATAGGCAGACCATACTAAGCAGCCGTTCACGCTTTGGCATTTCCTGGATGTAATCCCAACGCATTGCTCGGTACCCAATGTTGTACAAGCAGTGGCATCTGTGGGGCATACACATTTGGATAGTGCGGTGCAGGTTTTTGGTGAACCACAAGATGCTCCTGTAGCCAAGGCCATGCATTTGGCTGTACTACTCGAACTATCAGTTGTGACCGATGCGTAAACACACGGTGAGTCCCCAAAATCTAAGCAGTTTTTCACCAAGTAGGAGGCTTTCATACAATTACTTCCACCACAAGCCCAGCCAGCACCGCATGAAACTTGGGTGTTATCACGGCATTTTACATATATTGAAGCACCGGTATTGAAATATACCGTGTAATCATAAGCGTTTTTACCCACACAGTTATAATATTGGATGTCGGTGCTTCGACAGTCAAATCCACTAGTGCACCCTGTTGCAGTCCTGCAAAACCCTGTTGTTTCAGAATAAGAGAATGAATTTAGAACTGTATCACCAACTACAAAAGAAGAATGTAAAAGTAGAAGCAAAACTACAAATAAACATATCTCCACCCTCTTTTCTTCCATTTAACTTAATGGTGTGTCTTAATATATAAATAGTTTATGCATCGAAAATGCAGTTTAATTCTCACGTATCTCCTCTCCTCCACGAAAATCACAAAATATTTAACCTCTGGGGCAAATTCCTTCCGGAATGAGGGACGGTAAACGCATATCTCTAATTATTCCCACAAAAAATGAGGCTGGAAATCTCCAGAGGGTTCTTGATACCATACCCAAGTACATTGACGAGATAATTGTCATAGATGCCTACTCCAAGGACGGCACTATTGAAATTGCGAGAAAGAACAACTGCAAGATTTTCTTTGACAACCACGGCAAGGGCTCAGCAGTTCTGGTGGGAGTGAAAAAAGCAACAGGGGATTTCGTAATAATGATGGATGCCGACTGCTCAAACCGGGCAGTGGAGTTTGGCCTCCTGATAGAGGGGCTTGAGGCTGGCTACGACTTCTGTTTTGGCTCAAGGTTTATCCAGGGTGGAGGCTCGGATGACATGCCATGGTATCGTAGAATAGGTAACAAATTTTTTGTACTCCTAGTAAACACATTCTGGGGCACAAAATACTCCGACCTGTGCTACGGCTACCGCTCTTTTAGGAGGAATGCATTTGGAAAACTCGATCTGAAGAGCAGGGATTTCTCCATTGAGACAGAGATGTCCATCCATGCTGCCAAAAAGAAGATGAGAGTAATTGAAATCCCCAGCTTTGAGAAGGCCCGCCACTCCGGGCGTGGAAATCTACGCACATTTAGGGATGGATACAGGATAATAAAGAAGATAGTAAAAGAGATTTTCACAAAATGATAAGGGAGCTAGCAGGTCTTGGGACAAGAGTGTTGGCCTCCAATTTCTTCACCCTGAGGCAGCCCTACAAAATAACATTTGCCATTACCTACAGATGTAATTCACGTTGCAAAACCTGCAACATCTGGCAGAAGCAGCCAGGTGATGAGCTCTCAACTGATGAAATAAGGAAGATTTTCTCAAAAATATCCCCTTCATGGGTGAACCTTACAGGCGGAGAGCCTTTCCTGAGAAAGGATTTGTATGATATTGCCAAGCATATTCGCTCACGCCGCTCAGTTTTCCTACTAAATCTCACAACAAACGCACTCTGCGGTGACCTGGTTGTAAAAGAGGCGAGGAGGCTTGCCAGCCTGAGATTCCCAAAGCTAATTATTGTGGTGAGCCTTGACGGCACGAAAGAAATCCATGACAACATACGAGGCACGCCGGGGGCTTGGGAAAAAGCAATAAGGGTTTACAAGGGATTGAAAGCGATTAAAGGGGTCCAAACCTTCTTCGGCTACACAATTTCAAAGCACAACCTCGGGAAAATCCCAGCAACAATGAGAGAGCTCAGTAAAGAGATAAGTGAGATTTCTTTGGAAGACATCCACTTCAACATCTTCCACACTTCTTCACTATATTACGGAAACCAGGACCTTGCAGACAGCAGGGGTGAAACAGGGGCCATTCTGAATGATGTGGCTTACGTTCTCAAGCACAAGAGAGGCTTTGGGCCCATCCAACTTGTTGAGAAACGCTATCTTAAACTTCTAAAGAAATATTTCAAAACAGGAAAAAGTGCCTTGCCCTGCCAGGCATTGTCATCATCATGCTTCATCGAGCCAACTGGCGCAGTCTATCCTTGCTCTAGCTTCCCAAAGAAGATTGGCGAGCTTAGGGATTCAAGGTATGATTTGAGAAAAATATGGAAATCCGCAAGAAACACAAGGAAGCTGGTAAAAAGAGGAAAATGCCCCGGGTGCTGGACACCCTGCGAGGCCTATCAGTCAATCTACGCAAGGGTTTTGCGGCCCTAACTAGTAGGCCCTACTTAGTCTTGGCATTAATCCTAGTTTTTGCTCTAGCTATCCGGCTTTGGCTTTTCACAGGGCTTAACTGGAGTGATGACCCCGGCTATGCCTTTGATGCTTTTAGGGTGAGCACTGCCTTAAAAACCCCTGGTGGGGAGTTATACCTAGGGAATTATCTCCCAGGATTGAGGGTAGGCATGTTCTATCCAACTGCATTTTCATTCATGTTTCTGGGAATCAATGAGTTCTCACTTGTGCTTTACCCGCTGCTAACATCTCTCGGCTCAATTGTCTTAATCTATCTCTTCGGTAAGCTTTGGTTCAATCCAAAAGTGGGGCTACTTGGGGCATTTTTCCTTAGCATCTTTCCTTTGGATATTGAGTATTCCACATGGCTTATGCCGGACGTGCCTATTGCATTCTGGTGCGGGCTTAGCATATTCCTCTTTTGTATTGGACTGAAAAACAAAGACAAGTTCAACAGGTGCCTGCTGTTCCTCTTGTCGGGGTTGGCCACAGGGATTGCTTACCTGCATAAGGAAACAGGGCTTATCTCAATCTTTTTCATAGGGTTTTACATGCTGATTGAGACAATAAGGAATAGGAGGATTGAATGGAGCTTCCTGTTTGTACTCCTGGGATTAATGCTAATCCTTAACTGTGAGGGGTTGTTCTATTATACCAAGAACGGGGATTATTTCACCAGGTTCCACACCGTATCTGATTTTTATGTCGCTGGCCGGGATGGGATAAACCGCGACTTTAGGTACTACCCCTCCATTATGTTCAACATAGTTTACAGCGGTGCCTTCTGGTGGGGCAACATCTACTTAAACCATTTTGGGTTCTTCTATTACTTTGCCGCATTATCATTTATTTACCTCATTTTCTCCAGGCAAAAAAACAGGTTCATTCCCCTACTCTGGTTTGCAGTTATATTTTTATATCTCCAGTTCGGCTCCATGAGCCTCACCAATTATCTGCCGATGCACAGGCTCGAAAGGCATCTCACGATTGTGACAATCCCCGCCCTACTGTGCCTCTCATGCTTGCTAGTGAATTTATGGGGAGGAGTAAAGCTTCGCATCATAAAGCGCGTTTTTGTGGCCCTGATCTGCCTCTTCCTCTTGGCATCATCGATATTTTATGCTTATCACTTGAACGAATATCTAAGGGCCAGCACATGGGACATCAGGCAGATGGTTGAGTTTTTCAAGCAGCATCCGGGAAAAACGATTTATGCAGATGTTGGTGTTACCTCACATCTCTTCTTTTATGGCAAATTTGAGAATCAAAACTTCCTTAGGGATATTACATATGTAAAGAATGAATCTGAGCTTAAGGGGAGCTATGTAGTAATTAATGGTACAAGGGGCGCAATAGAGGCAGGCGGGGGCATAATAACCCCCAGGTTCACAAAGCGGGGCTGGAAGCTGGTTGCAGAAATCTCTGGGCCAAAAATAGATATATGGGCTATATATAACCCAAAGATTTATTATGTTGAGTAAGAAAAACAGTGGAGGGTGATTGAGGGTGTATGTTTTAGGCATTTGGGATGGGCATGATGCTGGGGCAGCAATTGTCCGTGGCAACAAGGTTCTAATGGCTGTGAATGAGGAGCGCTTCACCAAGAACAAGCTGGAAGTGGGTTTTCCGGTGGAATCCATCAAATGCTGTCTCTCTTATCTAAAAATTAACCCAAATGAAATCAAGCATATTGCAGTCAATACCTCAGATGTTGCCAAGACCTTAACCAGGCTCCTGCCACGTGTGAAGAAGTATTATTACCTCTTCCGCAGGAGAAAGCTCAAGCCCTCATTTGTGAATGCCAGGAGGGAATTCAAATACAAGATTACAGAGTTTCCACCAAATTTTTTAAGCAATGCGATTACCAAGTCTTACTTTAAGAAAGAGTTGGAAAGGCTTGGATTCAAGGATTTCGAGCTGTATCTTGTGGACCACCACATGGCCCATGCTGCCGCTGCTGCCTTCACATGCGGATTTGACAAGGCTGTGATATTAACTCTTGATGGTGTTGGTGATGGGCTCTCTGGCAGTGTGAACCTGTTCAAAGACGGAAAAATAAAACGGCTTTCAGGGATTTCAGCAAAGGCATCACTCGGGATTTTCTTCGAGCAGGCCACTAACCTAATGGGAATGCGTGAGCTCGAGGATGAAGGGAAGCTGATGGCCTTGTCAGATTATTCCTACAAAATACCTGATGAGAAAAACCCGCTCCTGAAGCTGTTCTGGGTTGACGGCCTCACTGTTAGAACAAAGTATTCCACCTGGAAGCGATACAGGATACTCCAGGACTTGGCCTGGAGAACACCGCACGAGGATTTCGCATTCATGGTCCAGAAAACCCTGGAGAAACATACCCTGCAACTCTTCCAGAATGCTGTCAAAGCCACGAAAGCCAGGAATGTGGCCTGGGCGGGTGGTGTTGCCTCTAACATTAAGTGCAATATGCTAATCAGAAAGTATTCCGGGCTGAAGGAATGGTATGTTTTCCCCCATATGGGTGACGGCGGCCTGGCACTGGGCAGCGCACTGTATGTGAACAATATAGTATTCAAAGTTAAGCGAGTTGAGTTCAAGGATGCATACCTCGGCCCGGATTATTCCGACCAGGAGATTAGGAATGCCCTCAAAAGCCATAAAGAGCTCAAGTTCACCAAGGTCAAAGACATTGCCTCGCGTGCTGCAGATGCAGTCTGCGACAATGAGGTTGTCATGTGGTTCCAGGGCAGGCTTGAGTTTGGTCCCCGAGCGCTGGGGAACCGCAGCATACTTGCCTCTGCATCATCAAAAGACGTCAAGGACAAACTGAATGTGCAGCTAAAGAGAAGGGATTGGTTCCAGCCTTTCTGCCCCTCGCTACTGGCCGAGGATGCTGACAGGCTCTTTGAGAATGTTGGGCGCCCGGATCACTTTATGACCATGGGCTACATGGCCAAACCAGAAATGCTGCTCCAGGTCATTGCAGTTGTGAATGTGGATAACTCAGCAAGGCCGCAAATGATTACAGATGAGAACCCGCTATACAGAAGGCTCCTGGAGAGGGTGAAAGAGAGGACAGGTTATGGAATCATCCTTAACACTTCCTTCAATATACATGGAGACCCGATTGTGAACACGCCAGAGGATGCGATAAAGGCGATGAACAAGGGCGGCGCGAAATTCCTGGCAATTGGGGATTACTGGGTAGAGGCCAAACAATAGACGGCGAAGAATTTAAAAATAAAGTGTGATAAGGAGATGAAAATGTTGTCATTGAAGCGCCTTAAACCCTATCTTTGGCTCCCAATTTTCGGGCTTGCATTCCTTCTAATTGCCTGGAAGCTCAGGCCAAACATTGAGCTCCAATACTTCATACAGCCTTTGGCAATCACAATTAACATTGTTTTAATTCTTGTCTTTATGTTCCTGGCCAGGAAAGAGCTGCAAGCACTGCTGCGCTCTGTGCCGGGCAAGTTTTGGATAGCAATTACGTTAATTTTCATTTTTGGGCTCTCGCTAAGACTCTTTGTTCCACCCATGGAGCACAAGATTTACTTTGATGAGGACATCTACCTTAATATAGCCCATAATATCGCAAATCAGGGCCGGGCTTGCCTCTGCGATTACGGCACAGCTGATGATTGCTACCTCTGCATTGACAACAAGCAGCCAATGGGCATGCAGACCTTTTACGGCATCCTCATGAGGCTTTTCAGCTGGGTGGGGTTTGGGAGCGAGAGAAGCATTTTTGTGGCCAGCATTTTCATGTCATCACTGGCAATATTCCTGCTGTTCATAATGATTTTCCAGCTAACAGGCAATTCATATGCGGGTTTGGTTGCCGCAATTTTCCTTGCTATTAATCCAACCCATATAAGGTGGAGTGTCAGCATTTCACAGGACGCTTATTTCCTCACATTCCTGCTGCTTACTGTTATAATCTTCATTATCCAAAAGAGGAACTGGCATCTAGATCAGCTGGGTTTCCTTGTTGCAGCCTATACTGCCCAAATCAGGACAGAGGGGTTGATTCTGGTTCCAATAGTTGTGGCATTTTTGTTTGCAACCAGAAAAAAAGTCTTTGGCTTGCTTAAAAAGAAAGAGACAATTATTGGTGTGGCCTTGCTGCTGCTGTTCGTATTGCCAACAATCATCCACAGCCTTAGCAACAAGGAAGACAGTTGGGGTGCTCCGGACGGGAAAAAGCTCTCCTTGGATTATTTCCCAAAAAATGCAGGTGAAAACATCAGCTTCCTGTTTGATAAGTCCAAATTTCCCCTCTTAGTAACCTTGTTTGCCCTTGCGGGGCTCTGCTATGCACTGTTCAAGCACACAAAAGTAGCCGTTGCATTGCTCATCTGGTTCAGCCTGTTTTTCCTGCTATATGCCTTCTTCTACGCTGGGAGCTTCAACTACGGCATGGACGTAAGATTCCTGCTCACAATGCTGGCCCCATTATTGGTCTTCAGCGGGTTGGGGTTTTGGTTCATCTTCGACTTACCCTGGAAGCTTAGCAAGCTGAAAAGATTGAAGCTCGCAAAAGACCTTGCCTTTATCCTGATCATCTGCCTTGTGGCAGGGATCATCCTAGTGAGCCACTGGAGTGAAATCGCGCTCTTTGGGGAAGAGGCCAGCGACGCACTAAAGTCCCATGCCTTAGCTAAGGAGTTCGCAGAGAAAACACCTGATAACTGTATATTCCTCTCACAGGTGTCAAGCATGTTCAATAACTTCGGGAGAACAAGCATACAAACCCACAGGTTCCTCTGGGGGGGTTTTGAGGATAAAATCATCCAGGGATACGACTGCATATACCTTGACTGGGGCTACTGGTGCGCCAGCGCAGAGGCATTCAGAAACGAGCAGTGCGATCCCATACTTCAAAAATACACGTGGGTCAAAGAGGGTTCTGTAATGCACTATGACAGAGAGTTCGCCATGTACAGGATGGTTAAGTAAACACCGCAATAATCATCTCAGAGATTCTGCCCCTGAAAACAACGGGCTTGGTAATCCTATTAACAGTACTTGCATTCTTCACCTGCACAAAGGGCATTGCCTGCGGGAGCGCGCTCATTGGGCTCCCATCACAGCACTCAAGGTCCATTCCACCTGGGAAGCTAACCCTGCTGTGCTTGGGCATTAGGTCGCAGAGTGTTTTGGAATCTGCGTTATAATAATGGCAACCGTTGATTCCATCGCAATCTGCATGGCACAAGCTGTCAGATGTTTTGGTGCAGTCATGCCTGCATTCCATATCACGAGCCATAATCCCTAAAACCTGCCAGTCTTGGCCAAGGGCCAGCTTCTTTGTGAAATTGGCGATCATGTAGAAACCGCTCTTCTGCACCACGAGATTATAGGTTGAGTTGGAATATGTGCTTAGCGCAAACTCACCATTCTCATTAGTTAATGTTGTAAAGTTAATCACTCCACGGAAGCTGTGATACTTAAAATCAGTTAATGCAATAACCCTTGCTCCAACCACAGGCTGGCCTTCCACATCATCAATCCTACCGGATATTATGCTTTCACATGCAGAATCAAGCCCGTCAGTATGTGAGCATCCAATATTATAGCGCCCATCACAAAAATCAGTGGCACCATTGCAATCAGTATCTATGCCGTCATAACAGCTTGTCTCTGAGCCGCCGTTTTGATAG